>JANMZB010000332.1:0-7912 GCA_031382725.1 Sphingobacteriaceae bacterium
ATTTTCAAATGCTTCTTTTAAGCTAGCGCGGATGGCCTTGTTATCCGAATCGATATTAAGTTGTTGAGCAGGCCGATAAAGTTGGTTTAAGATCTTATCACCAAAATAATTAGAGGCCTTGGTTATCCTTTCCTGAAGAGCTGCATTTTCTTCCGGCAATTCTTCCTGATTTACAAAACTTAGTATTTGTTTTTTGAAGGATTCAGCAACTGCATAAACCTCTTTTTCAGCTATTGATTTTATGGATTCAAGACTTTCAGCAAGTTGCGGACTTAAAGAAGAATGATGATCTTCCGCTAATTTTTTGCAATAGAAAAGTCGCGTTTTAATATTGGTAAAGTCTACTAACTCCAAAAGCAAGGCTTGTTGAAAGTCGATCCTTGAATTTCTTAAATGTAAGTCGCCAGGCTCATTCGTGCTGGCTTCTTTGGTGTAAGTAGAAATTGTGCCATCTGTTTTTACACTGTTTAGCGCAAGCTCAGATTTTAATACCAAACCTTCGAAACTTTTGCATCGGCTTAAAGCCACATACACCTGCCCGTGGGCAAAGGCCGCGTTCGCGTCGATTATTGCTTTTTCAAAAGTTAATCCCTGGCTTTTATGAATTGTAATGGCCCAGGCAAGCTTTAACGGATGTTGAATAAACCTGCCAAGTGTCTTTTCTGTAACTTCTTTCGTTTCCGGATTCAATTCATATTTGATATTGCTCCAGTCAAGTGGCTCTACCGCGATCTCGTTGGCATCGTCGGGGCATTTTACAAACACCGTTTCATTCGAAATCCTCATTACTTTCCCAATTTTACCATTATAAAAAAGCTTGTCGGATGACGGGTCGTTTTTCACAAACATTACCTGCGCACCTATTTTTATTTCCAAATTTAAAACAGTTGGATATGAATATTCCGGGAACTCACCTTCAATGGTGGCTGTAAACTTAAAGGCCCGGTCTTTTATTTCAGCGAGCTTTTTATCATTTATATCATTTGCCGAATTATTATGAGTAGTTAAGGTGATATATCCCTCATCATCTGTAGGTTTAAAATCTTTGATATATCGCTGATTGAGTTTGGAAAGAACTTCATTGTCTATTTTATTCTCTCTTACGCAATTCAGCAGATCAATAAAAGTTGTGTCGCTTTGGCGATAGATGTGTTTAAGTTCAATATTTAAATGTGATGTTTTTTGAAGAGCTCTACTGTTGAAGAAATACAGATTTGGATAGTAATCTTTAAGAACTTTCCAATCCTCATCTTTCACCACCGGCGAAAGTTGATGTAAATCTCCAATCATTAAAAGTTGCACTCCGCCGAAAGGCTTCGAGTGGTCTTTAAATCTGCGCAAAACATCATCAATGCTGTCTAATGTATCTGCCCGCACCATGCTTATTTCATCAATCACCAACAGATCCAGACTTTTAATAAGATTTATCTTCTCTTTATGAAAGCGCTTTAATTCAGGCGTTTTATTATCAGGCACAAAGGGCCCAAAGTTTAGCTGAAAGAACGAATGAATTGTAACACCACCCGCATTAATTGCCGCAACTCCGGTAGGTGCAACTACTGCCATCCGCTTTAGCGATTGTTTTTTTAGGTTATGAAGAAAAGTGGTTTTGCCAGTTCCAGCTTTCCCGGTCAAAAAGATATGCCTGTCTGTAAATTGTACAAAATTATATGCTAAATCTAATTGAGGATTGTGGCTCATCTGTCTTTCAAAGGTTAAGGGTGCTAATATAAAAATATTGAAACTAAATTATTTAGTAATTCCGCTAGAATTTGGACTTTAGATGTTATTTTTGTTATAAAGTATTCTATGATGGCGTATAAACCTTATCCCACTCCAGAACTGCCGGTTTTATCTTTTGAAGATATCGACACATCTTTAACTTATAACTATGCCAATTATTTAAACTGGTTATTTGATGATCGTGTTGAGCTGATTAAAGGGCAAATCTTTAAGATGAGTCCTGCACCATCGCCTTATCATCAGCAGATTTCGGTTAGAATTTCATCTGAACTTTATATGTATCTGAAAGATAAAGTTTGTAAGGTCTATACCGCGCCTTTTGATGTTCGTTTTCCGAAAGAAAGCAAGGCCGATAAAGATATTTATACCGTTTTGCAACCGGATATTTGTGTGATTTGTGATTCAACCAAAATAGATAACAGAGGCTGTATTGGTGCGCCGGATATAGTTGTTGAAATTTTATCTCCTGGTAATAATAAAACCGAGTTGCTTTACAAATACACTGTTTATGAAGAGTTTGGTGTTAAAGAATACTGGGTGGTAAGCCCGGCCGAAAAAACTTTTCTTAAATATACACTTGATGAAAACGGTAAATACCAGCCTTCAAAGTTATTTACCCTAAGTGAAATGATATACTCAGATATTTTGCCTGAGTTTGTGTTGGATCTGGATGAGATATTTGAGGACTAATAGCGTTTAAATCTAAAAAGTTACACCCTTGGTGGTAGTTGTGACTGAACTTAACAATACTTTTACAGGTAAATATTTTATATGAAGCGGAATCTTGTTTTATCGGTTATAATAGCATTAACCTCGGTTTTATGCTACAATTCATTTAGTCAATCCAAAAAACTTTCATTTTATGAACTGAAAGTTTACCACCTGAAAGATAAATCCCAGGAAAATGTAGTAGACGATTATTTGAAAAATGCGTTCTTGCCAGCACTTCAGCGAAAGGGAATTAAAAGTGTTGGTGTATTTAAACCAGTGGGAAATGATACAACACAGGACAGACGAATTTATGTGTTAATTCCTTTCAAATCAGCAAATGAATTTGCTGATTTGCCAGAAAGTTTGGATAAGGACCTCACATATAATTCAACCGGGAAAACATATTTGGAAGCTACTCACAATAATGTTCCATATAAAAGAATAGAATCTATATTGTTAAAGGCCTTTGCAAATATGCCTAACCTCCAAGTTCCGAAATTAAAAAATGGTATGCAGAACAGGGTTTATGAATTGCGAAGCTATGAAGGACCTACTGAAAAAATTTATACAAAAAAAGTCCACATGTTTAACCAGGGTGGTGAAATTGATTTGTTTACACGGATGGGTTTTAACGCTGTATTTTACGGAAGTGTACTTTCAGGAAGCAAAAAACCTAATTTGATGTACATGACAACTTTTGAGGATATGCCTTCAAGAGATGCGCATTGGAAAACCTTTGTTGACGATGCGGGTTGGAAAAAGCTTTCCGGAATGGAGTATTATAAGAATACCGTTTCTCATAAGAATATTGTATTGCTAAATCCGGCGGAGTATTCAGGGATATAAATAAACAATGCACTTTACAACGCATTAATCGCTTATATAAGGATTATATATTCCAAAATGTCAGACCGACTCTTTCTAAACCAACTATTTAAAACCAGCGGGCTTTCGACCGACGACTTGCAAACGGTAGTTAACAGCTTTAAGCAGGTTTCTTTTAAGAAGAAAGACTATGTTTTGGAGGAAGGCCGCATAGCTAATGAATATTATTTTATCGAAAGTGGTTTTATGCGTTCGTTTGTGAGAGATACGAATGGCAACGACATTACTACCGCTTTTTACTCAAGCAGCCAATTAGTACTTGAAGTAGCATCGTTTTTTTTGCGGATACCTACTAAGGAAAATATACAGGCATTAGCGGATTGTACTTGTTGGAAAATTAGCTTTGAAGAGTTTCAGATGCTGTTTCACCAGATGGAAGGTTTTAGAGAGGCTGGCAGAAAGCGGTTGGTTAATGGATATTATTCCTTAAAGCAAAAAAGTTTATCGATGATTACCGAAACTGCTGATGTAAGATATCTGCAACTATTAAAAGAGCATCCTGAAGTATTCAAATATGCGCCTTTGAAGAATATTGCGACATATTTGGGCATAACTGATACCTCGCTTAGCAGAATTAGAAAAGAACTGGTACGGCAATGATTTATCTTGTCATATGGCAAGAAGTTTTCTCAGATATTAATCATTACTTTGTGATATTAACTCTTAGTTATGGTAAAGAATATATTTGAAAATGCTGTCTCACAAGATATTATCGATCGTATAAATAGTTTAGAACCTCAATCTAAACCTCAATGGGGAAAAATGAATGTTGCCCAGATGCTGGCGCATTGCAACGTGACTTACGAGATGTTATATGAGCCGGAGAAACACAAAAAACCTAATGCCTTCTTTAAATTTATCTTAAAAACTTTTGTGAAAAAGGTGGTGACGAATGATGTTGCTTACAAACAGAATAATAAAACTGCACCTCAATTTATTATCACTGATTCGAGAGATTTTGAAAAAGAGAAGGGCCGGTTAGTGGAATACATAACCCGCACTCAGCAATTAGGGGAATCTCATTTCGATGGAAAAGAGTCGCACTCGTTTGGTGTTTTGGACAAGAGCGAGTGGAACAATATGTTTTACAAACATCTCGACCATCATTTAAAGCAATTCGGAGTTTAAAGCCGGAGATTTAAATTAAGCGAAGATGTTAAGCGATATTCCCGGCTATATCTCATTGCTGTTTGGGCTAACGGTGATTGCCGCAATAATATGGTTTTATTTCGTATCGCGGTCGGGCATAGCTTTAGTTCTAATAACTAGCTGGGCGATACTTCAATCTGTTCTTGCTTATAATGGCACATACCTCGATGTGCAGAGTATGCCTCCTGAAATTATACTCTTTGGTATTGCACCTACGGTGATTTTGATGGTGTTACTTTTCAGTCTGAAGGGTGGTAGAGCGTTTATCGAAAGCTTAAACCTTAAAACTCTTACATATTTTCATACAATAAGAATTACGGTAGAAATAGTTCTAGCGATGCTTTTCCATAATGGAGTTGTTTCGGTATTAATGACCTATGAGGGAACTAATTTTGATTTGTTTTCGGGGTTAACAGCCCCCTTGGTTGCATACTTCTGTTTTCGTTCGTCTTCTGTCAATACCAAATTATTGCTTAGTTGGAATATCATCTGTCTGCTGCTTTTGTTAAACGTTGCCATCACAGCGGCTTTCGCTACACCGTTTCCATTTCAAAAGTTTTCTTTCGATCAACCTAATATTGCCATCTTATATTTTCCCTATAATCTTTTGCCTACTGTGGTTGTGCCATTGGTGTTATTTTCTCATTTGGTAGGGATTTATAGGCTGATGAGAAAGAATATTGGTCTAACTAGCTAGATCTTTGTATCAGGATTACGCAAAGTGTGTTCAAGGCACAGGTCATAAACTAATATTATAGCTCTGAGACGCTTCAATAGCAGCTTTATTTTGGAGCCCTTAACGAGCTGTGTTATCCACATTACTTACCAACAAATCGTTATAAAATTTAATTTATAAATAGAACCTAATGTAAATCAAGGCGTTAAAGGAGTAGTAAATTATCTCGATGAAGACATAAATACATGCCACATCATGACACCTAATAAAGCGCTCTCAATAAAAAACTGGATTAAAGGGATGGGTTTTAAACTCACAAAGTCGCATCTACTCGAGCATCGCACCCGGAAAATTAAGTATTATACCTTAGGTAACTTTGGCGTTTACGAAGAGATTACGCCTTTGAAAAAGGCGGAAGCAAATGCTGAAAAAAAATTAAAGTTCATTTCATGGACACCCTGGGGCGATGACTTCGAAATTAATTCTGTAAAAGAGTTAAGCAAAGCTTACGAAGACTTTATTAAGTACAATCCCAATTTCTTGTTGAATTAATCGGTAGAATTATATTGAATTGATTTTAATTTCTCCGCCAGTACTTCTGAGATTTTCCGGTAAGATTCCATTGTCCAGCCTGCAACGTGCGGACTAAGTAAAACACGTTCTTCATTTATTAATTCATCATACCATGTTTGGGATGATAAGGCAGGGAACTTTTCAATTTCAAGCACGTCGAGTGCGGCGCCTAAAATCTTACCGCTTTTAATAGCGTTTAAAACCGACTGTGTATTTACAATCTCCCCTCTTGCCGTGTTTAAAAAGAAGATAGGTTTTCTGAAATGAAATAAATATTCATCGTTTACCAATTGCTGTGTTTCCCTTTTCAGGGGAATGTGAAGGCTTAATATATCAGCATGCTTTACTATTTGCTCCATGCTAACTTCCTGGGCAAATTCATCGCTAAAGCCGGATTTATATTTATCATAAGCGATAACATTAACTTCAAAGCTTTTTAGTCTTTTTGCAAAGCTTTTACCCATATACCCGTAACCAATTATGGCCACGGTTTTTCCTTTTAATTCATAGCCGCGGTTGCCTTCTCGGTTCCAAATGCCGTTGCGGATTTCAATATCAGCTTTTCTCAAATTATTCATCAGCGAAAGCAACATGCCAATATTATGCTCTGCAACAGCCGCACGATTACCTTCAGGCGCATTTAAGCATTGTATTCCTTTTTCAGCCGCATAATCAAAATCTATATTATCCATGCCTGCACCTGCGCGGGCAATGAACTTTAAATTTTCACCGGCGTCTAGTATCTCCCTGTCGATGTTGAATTTTGTACGGATGGCAATGCCGCTGTATTCATGAATAATTCGTAGAGTTTCCTCTCTTGATAAGTCGGGGAGATCATCAACAAGATAGTCGAGCTTCTCTGCTTCTTCCTTAAATATTGGGTGAAGTTTATCGGCAATAAGGATTTTTTTATTGGGCACTTATAAGGGGTATAAATAAATTATAAAGTTAGACAATTATAAATTGAACAGCTGGCGGTTGATAATAATAGTGATTAATTTATAGCAATTAAATTTAAATACTCATCTTAATTTCATGTTGCCTCCTTAGGTTTATAGGACCAATCATTTAACGCTACTCATAATATAAGCTCATTAAAAAATGATTATGAAAAAGTGTCTATTTAGTTTCGCAGTTGTATTGCTTGGAGCTGTACTTGTATTACCATCTTGTTCAAAAGATGATTCCTCTGATGGTGGGAAAATTTCATATCAGGTAAAACCGACAAATTTTACCGCTTCAGTAGCTTCTAATGTTTCAGGTAGTGGTTTAATTGTTACTGTAAATTCAAATTCGAGTTTAACCTGAACCTCCGGTAATGCTACCGTTTCTGAGATCGATTTTGAAGCCGAGAGCAATAGCTCAGAAATAGAATACGAATTGAAAAATGCTGTAAATGTTAATTTGTTTAATCTAAGTCCAATTTTAGGAAATGTAACCATTCCACCGGGTACATATAATGAAGTTGAATTAAAATTGGAACTAAAAAAATCAACTACATCAACTATTCCTCTTACATTAAAAGGGATGTATACTAATGGAAGTGCTATAAATATCCCGGTAGAATTTTACTTTAATGAAGATTTCGAAATCGAAGTAGAAGCAGAAAATTTGGTTGTAAGTGGCACTAATGATTATTTAGGGTTAATCAATATGCAGCTTAACAAATTTTTGACCAATGTTAGTTCTTCAGATTTAGATGGAGCTACTAAAACAAATGGAACAATTATAATTTCAAGTACTTCTAATCTAAACTTGTATAACAAGTTAAAATCCAATCTCAATGCTTTTGGCGATTGCGATTTTGAGGATTAATATTTAATTAAAGAGCGGCTCTGGCTGCTCTTTAATTTATCTGATTAAGGCTTCCGGTTGGCACTTGCCACCCTGTTAAGGTTTAAGCGTAAACCGTATTTTCTCTTTACCCATCGCACCAATTCGATTATAGAATTTAATGGCTCGTTCATTAAAAACAGGTGTTTGCCACTGAACGTTAACGCAGTTTTTCTTCTGGGCAATATCCCGCAACTCAAGCATGATTTTTTCTCCAATTCCCAAACCTCTAATTTCTGGTTCGAGATAAAGGCAATCCAAATGCAAGAAAGTGCCCGCATCCCAGGTAGAAAAATCGAATGTATAGGTAAAATAGCCCACTAGTTTTTCCTTACTCTCAAC
>JANMZB010000407.1:0-1879 GCA_031382725.1 Sphingobacteriaceae bacterium
TGCAAATCCAAGAGAGGGGCACCTGGAAGAGGTCTTCCATGTATTCGCATATTTGAAAGCCTACGGGCGATCAATGGTTGTATTTGACGATACATACCCGCAAACCGACGAATCGCGTTTCACACAGTCTGATTGGGGGTCATACTACCCTGATGCAGCTGAAGCTATACCGCCTAACGCACCTGAGCCCAGGGGCAACCATGTTGATATGACGTGTTATGTGGATGCAGACCACGCCGGTTGCCGCGTGACCAGGCGGTCACATACCGGAATACTGATCTTTCTACAAAAGGCACCAATCATCTGGTATTCCAAGCGGCAAAACACGGTAGAAGCGTCGACCTTTGGCTCCGAATTCATTGCTATGAAAACTGCCATAGAGCAGGTTGAAGCCATGCGATATAAGCTCCGCATGATGGGTATCCCCATTACGGCACCAACAAACGTATATTGTGATAACGAGGCCGTATTCAAGAACTCTACCTTCCCAGAGTCTGTGATCAAAAAGAAACACAACTCGATAGCGTACCATCGAACACGTGAGGCCCAGGCCGCTGGCACGGTCCGCATTGCGTGGGAAAGTGGGGACACCAACGTAGCTGATGTCTTAACCAAACTTCTCCCCGGCCCACGTCTGCGGGATCTAATCCGTTTGATCCTATGGTAGCATTGGACTCCTCCAAAAGGGAGGGGCCGACCCCTTTATTTTACCCATGCTTTGACATGGTGGGCCTCTGTAACGCCTTGTGACGGGATTGACGAGACGTGCGCATTGGCATGCGTCCATCTCGCGGGGACTGATTTAATCCTGTCATGAGTAGTGAGTCATGGCGTGACTCCATATAAACGTGACTGCTGTTACGCTCGCCATCGTACCGTTAGCGATGCGAACAGCGATCTTCGATACGACGGTTCTCGCTTAAGGATCGTATCCTTAAGCTGCTAAGAGTAGAACATAACTTCTAGTTCAGGGTTTTACACGCTCACGATATCATTTACTCTACGTAGCCCTACTACTAGTATTCTACACGGTTGATTGTTATCGACTGTTTTTACTCAGTTTATCAGACCCAGCATAGCTCTACCGGCTACGCTCGTTTGTACAAGTATTCGGTTCTCACTTTTTCGTATATTTTGCGAACTTCATTACTCCACTCTTAACAACAATGGCGAACATTGCAGAAATCGCTTTTAACATGTGCCTCGCCCGGATTGGGTTCGACGCTCCAACAACGACGTATATTGTCAGCCAAGGGTTCAAGACGGCAGACGAATTTGCCTCCCTCCCTACGGCCGCTTTCGATGGTATGATGAAAGCTATTACAAGGGCTCCCCAAGCGACTGGTAGAGGGGCTGCTAACGCAATTACATTCCCTTACCTTGCACAGCGTAACTTGAAGACCTTCAGAATGTGGATCGACTACCGCACCCTTCGAGGGCAATCAACGAACCCTGATGAGTTCAACGATGCAGCCCTCGCGAAATGGAACAAGCGCCGCGAAGACTTGGAAGCGGCTGAATCGACCGCCAAGTCGATGCCGCCGACGGCTCCGCCTCCGTTAAACAACACGGATGATTGGGATACATTTGAAGAACTATTCCTGACTTACCTTCGGTCGTTCCGTAGCATTGTTGGAGGAATGCCCCTCTCATATGTCGTTCGTCCAAACGAAGATGTCACTCCTGAAGCTCTAGCTACCGTATACGAAGATCTCGACCAAGATTTATACAACACCGCAAGTCTGTCGGACGATGTCTTCCGCGCTAACAACGCACAGGTTTATAACTTAATTAAAGGTCTTGTTTTCAATGGCTCTGCACGGTACCTCATCACGAAATATGATGCCACGCTGAACGGACGTGCTGCCTTTCTTGCCAT
>JANMZB010000428.1:0-2487 GCA_031382725.1 Sphingobacteriaceae bacterium
TCCATTAGCCGATAACCTCCATTGACCGATAAAATACAAGGCAACGGACTGGATGTATTGATATTAAATTAGCCTTTATTAACCGATAACCTCCAATGACCGATTTTTTTGCCAGCAACGGATGGTATCGGTACATAGAGGTCCAACTGTACATGTAAATATGATTGATTTTTATCAATTTAATGGTTCATAAAAATCGACAATCTTGACAGCTTTTGTCTTATTCTTGTGCTATTGGTATCATTCACCATTCTTACACAATGGAAGAGCTTGATACGACAATAGCACAAGATTAACGGAACGATAAAGTATTAATATGTGGTCATCAAACATTAATACGCAAGAAAGAACCTCAAACTGATGCTGCTTTAATGTCGGAAAAATGTTTACGACTTGCAGCTGACGCATTACCATTGTTATGATGTTCTCATATAAACATTTTTCTTTTCGAAAAGTGTTGAGGTCCTTTCTCATCAACAAAAGTGTGATTGCATTGTCAGTCGTGATGCAAATTTCACTGATGCATTTGGAAGGCTTCAACAGTGGTTCTCTTTGTTGTAAAATTGAACAATTCCCTGAATCAGTTTTAATTTCAGCTTGCATGAGCAAGCCTTTATATGCAGATATAAATGTTATATAACAACGACTTCATATACGGGAAAAAAAGCTCAAGATGATCTTGACTCAGTCTATAAGCTAAAAGAAAATAAATTTTCTTCAAACCAGAAGGTGGGTTTGTTAAAAGCATTGATCCAAGACCAACAAGCACCTCTAATCCGAAAAACAATCCCCAGAAGCCGGTGTTTTGTTGACTATCGATCAAATTCTGACCATTTTGTTTTTTTTAAGCCTGAAATATATGTTTTAAATATTTCAAACTTTGAGATCAAATTTTTTTGGGATTCTGATGTAACTGGAGCTTTGGTTAATATAGAAATATGACTTTAACAAGTTGCCTTCATTTTTTGGTTTTTAAAATTAACGTGTGCATTGGTTAATTTGTTACCAAGTCTTACAGCATTTTCTACTTGCATCTCGTGTAAAGTTATGATGTGCTGCCATTCAATTTTATTTCCGTCTGAGTCGATTATGATCTTCTGGGATTCGAAATGATTCCTTACTAACTTCAACATGTGAACTGGATCATGTAAGCAGTAAATTTTGATACTTGAGTCACATGAGTGATCGAAATACAACTTTGGATTCTTCCAATCCATCACAGCTCCTAGTTGCTTAAACATGGTCTGGTTTGCACGAGCTCCTAAAATTAAAAACATTTGTAATGAATAAATAATATTATAAAAAGGCTAGTATTTACTAGTAAGTTTTTTAATCCAATTGATAAGTTATTATATTTCATACTTTAAATATTCTTAACTTAACAAATAGGATTGACAAACTTTTACTTAAATAGGTTTACAAAATTGTAACTATTAAATTAACAAGTAATAATAGTATTGATTGAATGTGCTGTTCAACAGCGGGAAATGTATGATCAACCATCTTTGATCTTATTTTCTGTCATACACAATGAAACTTCTAATTTTTTTTTTTTTTTTTTGTTGTATAATTAACAGCCACTTATTTTTTTTGATAAACAGCTCTTATCACTACTGTGGTCAGAACGAGATTGGCCGTGTAATTAATTTGTTTTAAAGAATATCTATAAGGCAATAAAACAATAAAAATTTGACAAAAAGGATTATGCTTAAATGTGAAATGCCCCCTTTTTCTAGTACTGAAAGTTGCATTCAGATTCTTATAAGACTTTTCACGCTGAAGGCTGAAGGCTGAAGGCTGAACAAACAAAAAACGAAACACTAATGCTTTCACACTTTCAAAATGGCCAACCCATGTATTGGGGCGTTGTCAATGTATAAAAATTCTTAGTTATTATTTAATTGCTGAGAAGAACAGTAACAGTTCGTGCTAAAATGAAGTTTGCGAAGTTTTTGATAATCCTAATAATCATTGGATTATGTGTGAAAGATGGCATAATTGGCGGTGTTATTCCGGATAAATTAGCAGTAACCACCACGAAACCAGCAGTAACCACCAGGAAACCAACAGTAGCCACCACGAAAACACAATTGGCATGCGGAGAAACTAGTATTCAGTTCATAAAAGGGAAAAATCGTAAAGTAACAAGAAAATGTAATGAAAAAGAATTATCATTCAAGAAAAAATATAATATTTGAAAAACATTTCTCAAACATGATTTAATATAATATTCAAAATTAAAGGAAGTGCTCAGTTAATTAGTTCAGAATTCAATCTTTTTATTGAATAGATTAAAAATTTTACTTAAAAATTATCAAAATTAAGATAAATTGAAATAAGAAATTTAACGAAAAAAAAAGTCAGAATATTCTGGATCTTGTTCATCATAATCAAAGATAAAATAAGGAAAAAGCAACAATGAAGAACAATCAGCACATCAGAGAGAACCATTTTCATGAATTTAAAGTCACTTCATCTATCTGAATG
>JANMZB010000045.1:0-3125 GCA_031382725.1 Sphingobacteriaceae bacterium
ATAATATTTGCACCGAACCAACGTTAGAGAACTTCATACAAGTATTCGAAATTTTACTCTAATTTCATGCATGGTATAAATCAGAGAAACCAATTTGTTGGAATCAATTTTCAAAAGATAAACTGTTACAATCAATACGAATACTACTAAAACGGGTAAAGGATATCCTTCCCCGATTGGATGGGAATGGATGTAAAATACAGAAGTTCCACGAATTATCACACATACCATTTGATGTAGAAAATTTTGGATCAACCAAAATTTTTGATACAGGTATAATGGAAAACCGATTGATTCACGTTGGCAAAATAAATTCCAAAACAACACAGAAAAGAGGAAGTAAAATATTTACAAGACAACTTGGGGAACGAATCTATCAACAGCAATGCTGGCAGAAGGCAAAACGTTGTATTATGTTAGAAGACGACGAAGCTGATAATTCATCCATCGGATCAAGCTCAACTAACATCTCTAACCTAACACAGGAAATACATGAAAAGAATGAAACATCATTTGCTAAAACAAATCATGATTATGCTATAAAGTTGTTAAATAATGGCTATACTCAGATTATATGGAAAACAAAGACACCAGCTATTATCACCGATTCAGTGCGATTTAAAATGAGCAAATTTATGAAAAACAAATCATTATCCGTGGTGCTAATGCATACGGAAATAAAACACAAAAATGAAATATACCGAGCACACCCTAATTACAGAGCAGCTGGGCATTGGTACGATTGGTGTATGGTAAGATATAGTCTCTCAGAAGATGATGACCTACGCCGTCAATACAATATACAACACAGTATTACTACTGCATATCCAGTTGGCCATTACCCAGCTAAAATAATGGTTTTTTTTGGTATCTTAAAAAAATTCATTGCGTAATTCATTGTTGTGAATCAAAAATTACATCAGAAAAGGATTCATGTCTAACAGAGTGTTGGGACCTAGAATATCATTCATCAAATAATGACATCACACACGATAGAACAAAAGTAACAAAAGCCAAACTTCGAATTTGCGCCATGGAATGCGTCGAAGAAAGAATTTTTGTTATCGAGGAAAGTCCTGGAGCTCATTATTTGAAAGGAAGCAAATCATCAAAAATAATACTAGTGAAAAAAAGGTCAATGTGGGCACCTTATTTCACCGACACGAGCTAAAATCATATTTAAAATATATTTTACTTGTAAGTGGATGAACCATTTCTCAATTTTTCAAATAACGTTTCATTGGAGACCGACTTGTCATTACCACTCATCTGCCCTGTCTTGATGTAAAAAGAAGTCACGAAAACTTCTTCATTAAGATAATCTTTTGTACGTTGACTTAAACAATGAGGATACAATGGATTAAAGAAAAGAACATCACCAGGGCGGAGCGCCACCGCAATACCATGTCCTGGAAAACAAAAATATACAGCGACCGGTGAATCTAGTTTGATTTTTTGGCGACATTTTCCTTCATTCGAAGACACATGTGAAACCAGGAGACAACTGAGAAATGAATCTCTGTCTGTGTGCATTGGACTAACATAATTATACGACGTTGCCAAACTAGCCCACACATCTTGTGGTCCTTTGGTACCAGGATTTAAAGTAGACTGATCACCCGTGGCTTCCTTTACATGTTGTAGTGTAGAAAGCAATCCATAAGGTAAAAACATAGCCGCAAAATGCTGTACTCGTTTCAACATTTTGTGTATGTGTGTAAATGCACCAATACAGTCTTCATGAATAAGTGTATTGGAGAGACCCGGTCTGTTGCGATTACAATGCACACCAAGAGTAGCGTATTTAGTAGCAAGACCACTGCAATGTTTACCACGTGTTTCATTATTATTGTATTTCATCAACAATTTTTTGAGATGAAGAATATCAACATGTTGACTTGGAGTGTTGCTTATAATAATGTTTCGTGGCAGTAATAAGTATACTGGAACAAATTCTGACTCCATCAATTTTGAGCCAACCACACAGTCTTCAATAATCAATTCATCATATACATTCAATACCTTATAAGAACCTTTAACATTAGATAACAACAAATGAAATGCTGCATCAATGACCCCAGTTGAATAAAATAGTTTTGTTGCACTGTTAACTGATAAATTGATGGGATTTTTACAAATAGGTGAATGAAGTGATGCTATTTTTGCACATTTATTGTTTTGTTTCGTACGTCGATGCTTTCCACTATTCTTGTTTATCGTCGATCCCTCTTCTATGATCTCAATTTTGAAATCCCAATAATTCTTAACAATCCGAGAACGTTCAGAGCTTGCACTATTACTTGCGAAAGCGTCAACAAATCCACGTTTGGAAATTGAATTTCTATCCGACATGATTAATTCTCCAATCATACATAAATAATGTTCCAATCACTTGGTTTATGAACTATACAACAAAACGTAAATATAATAGCCGTAGCATCATACATACTTAAGTCTTGAATATTCAGATATGGTTATAATCACAGAAGTTTTTACACCCCCGATACATTATAAAACCAAATATTCAATTAATGACAATTATGTTTCCCGTATAATAAATTTCCAAATGACAATCCAACAGTACATATATCGAATATATGCATGACATGTGTAGTAATAAAATTTTGGAATCTTGTAGAAACATTAAATTTGATATACGTATACATGACACACTTAAATCTTAAACAATCAGTCATCAAATTATCAGTGAAACGTAATACGTTACACCGATAGCGACGGCGGTAATGTTCAATTAATGACAATATACTCTTTTGATATACAACAATGGTGGAGAATTCATATAACTGATTAAATTACCCTGCAAAATAAGAATCGACAAACATTATCACTGTGGCAAAATATAAATAAATTATTGATAAGTTAGTAAAATGGAATCCAGTATTCATTAGTAGCAAAGTTCTTGTCTCATTCTGCTTACCTGTGATATCAAGCTCTGGATATATAAAACTAATTTTTTTGCAGGCATAGGATGTGGTGAATCCATAGATCTTTTTAGTACTGGTAATAAAACCCACTATTTTCTGCATCACTTTGTTTGGTGCAAATTTAAATTCCTTTTCGTAGAACACATCTTTATACTGATCAAGGTGATTGGCCAATAAATT
>JANMZB010000454.1:0-1774 GCA_031382725.1 Sphingobacteriaceae bacterium
GGGCGTATTCTTGGCTTAGGTAATAGCATCCTTACGGGAAGTTTAACCTTATCGTTATTGGTGTTGCCCTTAATTATCGTATCTACCCGCGAAGCAATTAAAGCAGTTCCAGGTTCGATACGGGAAGCGGCATATGGTTTAGGCGCAACCAAATGGCAAACAATCTATTCAATTGTGCTGCCTTCGTCTTTTGGGGGAATTCTAACAGGCCTTATCCTTGCCATTTCAAGAGCCGTTGGCGAAACAGCTCCTTTAATTGTTATAGGAGCCTTGGTTTACGTTCCCTTTGCGCCATCGAGCCCAATGGACGAATTTACAGTCCTCACTATTCAGATATTTAATTGGGTTACTCGTCCGCAATCGGGCTTTGAAACAAATGCGGCATCTGCCATCATCATTTTACTTTTATTTACGTTCTTAATGAATGGAATAGCTGTAGTTTTAAGGAATAAATTCAATAAAAGAACAAGGTTTTAAACTCAGAGATGCAAAAGCTTGAAGCAAGAAATATAAATTTATTTTATGGCGAGAAACAGGCCTTAAAAGATATCAGTATTGGGATCGATCCGAATACGGTAACCGCTTTTATAGGTCCTTCTGGTTGCGGTAAGTCAACTTTTTTAAGGTGTTTTAACCGGATGAATGATTTGATCGATAATGTCAAAATCACAGGCGATATTCTTATCGACGGAAGAAACATTTACAAAAGCAAAATTAACGTAGACGAGCATCGTAAAAAAATCGGAATGGTGTTTCAAAAACCGAATCCATTCCCCAAAAATATTTACGAAAACGTTGCATTCGGACTCAGAATAAAAGGGATTAAAGACCGGGCAATTCTTGATGAAACCGTTGAACGCTCTTTAAGGCAGGCGGCATTGTGGGAAGAGGTAAAAGATGATTTGAAGAAATCGGCATTATCACTTTCAGGTGGTCAGCAGCAGCGTTTATGTATTGCCAGAACGATGGCCGTAGAACCTTCGGTGATTCTTATGGATGAACCGGCTTCTGCGCTTGATCCTTTATCAACTGCCAAAATTGAGGAGCTGATTTATGAACTAAAAGCTAAGTACACTATCGTGATCGTTACGCATAACATGCAGCAGGCCGCGAGAATAAGCGATAAGACAGCATTCTTTTATCTGGGCGAACTGA
Source organism: Sphingobacteriaceae bacterium (assembly GCA_031382725.1). GTDB lineage: Bacteria > Bacteroidota > Bacteroidia > Sphingobacteriales > Sphingobacteriaceae > Paradesertivirga. The sequence goes on from JANMZB010000454.1 coordinate 1,156, forward strand.
TAGAGTACAATACCACCACAACCATTTTCACAAACCCCAAAAAGGAGCAAACGCATAATTATATTACCGGCCGGTTTGGTTAGTTAAATTTTCATTTATCATGACGCATTTAGAAGAAGAATTACAAAAGTTAAAAGTTGAAATGACCGAAATGGCTTATCTGGTAACAAGCCAGATAGAGAAGAGTCTTGTCGCACTCATTGAAGGCGATCTGGATTTAGCTCAGGAAGTTATTTTTAACGAAAAACGCGTAAATGCTTACGAACTTTCTATTGATAAAGATTGCGAAAATATACTGGCCTTGCTTAATCCTTTCGCAACCGACATGCGTTTTGTATTTGCTACGCTAAAAATCAACAGTAATTTCGAACGAATTGGTGATAGTGCCGAAGGTATTGCTCAATACCTGATTATGGCCGGCGAATGTTTTGATGAAGATTTGCTAAAAGTTACCCGTTTCGTCGAGATGGCCAAAACGGTTAATTTAATGCTTCAGTCCATTTCTACAGCCTATGCAAACGGCGATACGAAACTGGCTCGTACCATATTTAATCAGGATACTATTCTTGATGATATCAATAAAAGCGCAACCGATGTTATTGCAACGTACCTTAAAGGC
>JANMZB010000528.1:0-25216 GCA_031382725.1 Sphingobacteriaceae bacterium
CGAGTATGCAGTTCAGTTGATGGAAAAGCAAAAGGTAAAGTACACTTATGGTGTGTTAGAACGTCAGTTCGAAAACCTGTTTCACAAAGCATCTTCGAAAGAAGGTATCACTGGTGAAAATCTATTGAAATTCTTAGAAGCTCGTTTAGATAATGCTGTCTATCGTTTAGGTATTGCACCTACACGTTCGGCTGCTCGTCAATTGGTAAGCCACAAGCATATTACTGTAAACGGTGAGCTGGTAAATATTCCGTCTTATTCTCTTCGCGCTGGCGATGTGATTTCGGTTCGTGAGCGTTCTCAAACGCTTGAGGCAATTACTATTTCAGTAGCAGGAAGAAGAATAAATAAACATAGTTGGTTAGAGTGGGATCCAAATAATTTAACAGGTAAATTCCTGAGTTATCCTAATCGCGATGAAATTCCTGAAAACATCAAGGAAAATCTAATCGTCGAGTTATACTCTAAATAATAATTAAAGCTGTCCGCCTGAGGCGGACGGCTATTTACATTTAAAAACATTAACTGAATATAAATGGCAATATTAGCATTCCAGAAACCTGACAAGGTTATCATGCAGAAATCTACGGATTTCGACGGTACATTTGAATTTCGTCCGCTAGAACCAGGTTTCGGTATTACCATCGGTAATGCTTTACGTCGTATCCTTTTGTCTTCCTTAGAAGGTTTCGCAATTACATCTGTTCGCTTTTCAGGTGTTTCACATGAGTTTTCTACCATCAAAGGTGTTGTAGAAGATGTAACTGAAATTATCTTAAATCTGAAACAAGTTCGTTTTCAGAAATCTGAAGAAGCAGGTGATACTGAGAAAATATTTGTAATCATTAACGGTCAGGATCAGTTTAAAGCTGGTGATATCACTCGTTTTTCAAACAACTTTACTGTTTTAAATCCAGAACATGTTGTATGTAACATGGATTCTTCTGTAACTCTTGAATTAGAGTTAACGGTAAACAAAGGAAGAGGGTATATTCCCGCAGAGGAAAACAAAACTGCTGACGGACCTTTAGGTGTAATTGCGATTGATTCGATTTTTACACCAATTAAGAACGTTAAGTATACAATCGAAAACTATCGTGTAGAACAAAAAACTGACTACGAAAAGTTAGTGCTTGATATTACTACTGATGGTTCGATTCATCCTGAGGATGCTTTAAAAGAAGCAGCTAAAATTCTTATTCACCACTTCTTGTTGTTTTCTGATGAAAATATCATGCTTGAAGCTCAGGCGAAAGAAGAAACCAAAGAGGTTGATGAAGAAATTCTTCACATGCGTAAGATCTTAAAAACTGAGTTAGTTGATCTTGATCTTTCTGTTCGTGCATTAAACTGCTTGAAAGCTGCTGATATTCGCTCTTTAGCTGATCTGGTTTCTTATGATGTTGCTGATATGTTAAAATTCAGAAACTTCGGAAAGAAGTCATTAACTGAGATTCAGGATCTGGTTAAATCAAAAGGTCTTTCTTTTGGTATGAACCTTTCAAAATTTAAATTAGAAGAAGAATAAACCCCCAGCCCCCTGAAGGGGGTTACGGTTTCTCTTAGTTAGGGAAAGCAAATAATAATTAATAAGCGATTTGCATAATTCCTCCAGGCAACAGATGCCAGGAACGGTATGCACGTGAAAAACGAGAAAAATAATGAGACACGGAAAAAAACACAACCATTTAGGACGTACCACAAGCCATCGCAGAGCGATGCTTGCAAACATGGCGTCATCGCTTATTGAACACAAGCGCATTACTACTACTTTAGCTAAAGCGAAAGCTTTACGTGTTTATGTAGAGCCTTTAATAACTAAATCAAAAAACGATACTACGCATTCTCGTCGTGTAGTTTTTAGTTACCTTCAAAATAAAGAAGTGTTAACAGAATTATTCCGGGATGTTGCCGCTAAGGTTGCGAATCGTCCGGGTGGTTATACTCGTATCATTAAACTTGAGAATCGTTTCGGCGATAACGCTGAAATGGCAATGATCGAGTTGGTAGATTATAATACAACATATACTACTGAAGCTCCTGCTCAGCCAGAGAAAAAAGCTACAAGAAGACGTGGTGGTTCTGGTAAAGCAAAAAAAGCTGATGCTCCTGTTGCTGCAACAGAAACGGTAGTTACAGAAGAAGAACAGACTGCTTCTGCTCCTATTGAAGAAACGCCTGAAGCACCTGCCGCAGACGAATCTGCTGAAGAGAAAGCATAATTAAATTTAATAATATTATAAAGCCCTGCAAATGCGGGGCTTTTTTGGTTTACAGCTTTTTCTATAAATTAATATCCTAATACTACCTTGAGTAACAATTATAAAGCCAACTCTCTTAAACAATGCAAACTTGTAAGTATGTTATATCTTTGATTACATTGTTTATTAGGTACTGTAACTATACCCAAATGAAACAAAGTAATTTTTATTACTCTTGTTGAAATTAGGATGTAAATGTTGTGGTTAAAGGATAGTAACGCGACTTACTTAACTAGTTATACCCAAGACCCGGATTCAAACCTAATCCACTGTAACCTTTTAACTCTCATTAGCTTATAAGTAGTATTATTACAATTGAAACCCTTACCATGACTGAGCCTATTATTGGAATTAACATAGAAGACAACCACATTTCTATTGGGTTAGTTGATATTGAATCAAGGAAAATTCTTTCAAATACCGTTCAGCGGAAAAGAGTTAATCCTTCGGGATCAGCAGAGCAGATAATCGCGACATGGAGTACTGCATTGAAAGAGGTTGCGCAAAATTGCGAGAATATAGGAATTGGATTGCCCGGACTATGTGACTATGAGACTGGAACAATGTTAATGAATGATGCCGGACGCTATAATGGCCTCTATCAGCAAAGTTTGAAAAGAATTTTTGCGGGCATCATTGGAACAAGCACCGACAACGTTAAGATAATGAACGACGCGGTATGCTTCCTTCAAGGTGAAGTTTTTGGTGGTTCGGGTAGGGGTTTCAAAAGCTCGATCGGTATAACACTTGGAATAGGATTAGGAACTGCAAAATATCAGAATGGAGTAGTAACAGACGAACGTTTGCAAAATATAGAAATCAATGGGCACGAAGCTGAACATTTAATATCTATCAGGTGGTTACTTCAACGTTTTAAAGAGCTTAGCGGAATTGAAGCAATTGACCTTATGGATATGAAACAGCATGAAGCTAACCCTCAATTCCAGCAAGTATTCGATGAGTTTGCTAAAAATTTGGCTGACTTCGTTATCATATTTATCCGTCAAAGTGCTCCTGAAGTTGTTGTAATAGGCGGTTTTATGGAAACTTGCAACCGGTATTTCTTCGATTCTTTAACATCAAAAATAGTTTCAGAAGGAATTAAGGTGCCGATACTAAGAGCTACATTAGGTGAGCAGGCAAGCATTATTGGTGCCGCTTCTTCATGGTACTGTGAGGCAGAAATTCATGCCTGATAACATCGGGTTCAAAATCCAATCTAACATTAACTTAAACAAAAATCCCCAATCGAAGAACGATTAGGGATCTTAAAAATAAACTTTGATTTATTAGGCCTGTTGCTTTAAGCGTATAATATTTAACGCTGCGCCAGCTTTAAACCATTCGATCTGCTGTTCATTATAAGTATGATTAACAGGGAAAGAATCCTTGCTTCCATCAGCATGATGAAGTGTTATGGTTAGCTGTTTGCCTGGCGTAAAGCTGGTTAAACCTTTTACATCTATTACATCATCTTCTAACACTTTATCGTAATCAGCAGGGTTAGCAAAAGTAACTCCAAGCATACCTTGTTTTTTCAAGTTAGTTTCGTGGATGCGGGCGAAAGATTTTACGAGTATTACTCTCACACCTAAATGGCGTGGTTCCATCGCAGCGTGCTCGCGTGATGATCCTTCACCATAGTTTTCATCACCAACTACAACTGTTCCAATTCCAGCTGCTTTGTACGCTCTTTGTGTGGCAGGAACGGGACCGTATTCACCCGTTAGTTGACTTTTTACCGTATCAGCAGTATCATTAAAATAATTGATAGCGCCAATTAACATGTTATTAGAGATGTTGTCGATATGTCCGCGGAATTTTAACCATGGACCAGCCATTGAAATATGATCCGTTGTACATTTGCCTCTTGCTTTAATTAAAAGACGTAGGCCATGTAGATCGGTTCCTTCCCAAGCCGGGAATGGTTCAAGTAATTGTAAACGGCTAGACTTTACATCGACGATGACCTGAACATGGCTTCCATCTTCAGCAGGAGCGAGGTAGCCAGCATCTTCAACTGCATAGCCTCTGATTGGCATTTCTAAACCTTGTGGCTCATCTAATCTAACCTGCTCACCGGCTTCATTTGTCAAGGTATCGGTCATCGGGTTAAAAGTAAGATCGCCTGCAATTGCTAAAGCTGTTACAATTTCAGGAGAAGCTACGAAAGCGTGCGTGTTAGGATTTCCATCCTGACGTTTTGCGAAGTTTCTGTTAAATGAGGTGATGATCGAATTTTTGCGAGTTGGATCATCAGTATGACGGGCCCACTGCCCGATACACGGACCGCAAGCATTAGCCAGTACCACGCCTCCAATTTTGGCGAACGTATCCAGATAGCCATCACGCTCTACCGTATAACGAACCAGCTCTGAACCTGGAGTTACGGTGTATTCTGATTTTGCCTTTAGATTTTTATCAACTGCTTGTTGTGCGAGTGACGCAGCACGCGTAATATCCTCGTAAGAAGAATTGGTACAAGAACCAATCAAACCAACCTCAAGTTTAGCAGGCCAATCATGAGTTCTAACGGCTTCAGCAAATTTAGATAGAGGCCAGGCTAAGTCTGGCGTAAACGGACCGTTAATATGCGGCTCAAGTTCTGAAAGATTTATTTCGATCACCTGATCAAAATATTGCTCAGGATTTGCGTAAACTTCATCATCACCAGTTAAGTGTAGTTTTACCTGGTTAGCTAAATCAGCAATATCACCTCTTTCTGTGCCTCTTAAATAAACTTCAGCCTTCTCATCATATCCAAAAATTGAAGTAGTCGCCCCAATTTCTGCACCCATGTTACAGATCGTTGCTTTCCCCGTTGCTGAAAGAGATCTTGCACCTTCACCGAAGTATTCAACGATTGCACCAGTACCACCTTTTACAGTTAGAATACCAGCAACTTTCAGGATAATATCTTTTGCCGCGGTCCAGCCGGATAGTTTACCGGTTAACTTAACACCTATAAGTTTTGGGAACTTCAATTCCCAGGCAAAACCAGCCATTACATCACAAGCATCTGCACCACCTACACCTATGGCAATCATACCCAAACCACCCGCATTAGGTGTGTGTGAGTCGGTACCAATCATCATACCTCCAGGGAAAGCATAATTTTCGAGTACTACCTGGTGAATAATACCGGCACCTGGTTTCCAGAAACCGATACCGTATTTATTAGATACAGATGCAAGGAAATCGTAAACTTCTTTGTTTGTAGTGTTTGCAGTTTGTAAATCTTCAGTTGCACCAACCTTAGCCTGTATTAAGTGATCGCAATGTACTGTTGAAGGTACTGCAACCTGTGGGCGACCAGCTTGCATAAACTGCAAAAGCGCCATTTGAGCTGTTGCATCCTGCATCGCAACGCGATCTGGTGCAAAGTCTACGTATGATACACCACGAGCATAAGCTTGTTGTGCATTTCCTTCCCATAAATGGGAGTAAAGGATTTTTTCAGTTAAAGTAAGTGGTTTACCTACTGCCTTTCTAGCTGCCTCTATTCTATCGCCTAAACGAGAATAAACAGCTTTAATCATTTCCAAATCAAAAGCCATAAAAATATTTGAATACTTCCAAAAATATTAAAATTAAGCACTATACAAGTTGCGAAAATAACACGATTTAAAAAAGATTACCACACCAACTCTGGAGAGGGAACAAACAAAAAACCATCCTGTTTTAAAGGATGGTTTTCAATAACGTGATATATTTTTACTTATTAATTTTTCGGCAACGGTGCCAATGACTAATTCATTAACAGCTTATGAGGAGGTGCAAATTTAGTTAAGTTGATACCTTCCACCGCAGCCTTATACTCGTCCATTGTAGGAGTTCTGCCCAGGATTGTAGATAGAACTACAACCGGTGTAGACGACAGCAAAGATTCGCCCTTTTTACCATCAGCATCTTCCACCACTCTTCCCTGGAAAAGACGGGTAGAAGTTGCCATTACAGTATCTCCTTTTGCTGCTTTTTCCTGGTTACCCATACATAAGTTGCAACCCGGACGCTCTAAATATAACATCTTCTCATACTCAGTACGAGCCGCTGCTTTGGGGGCATTATCGTCAAACTCGAAACCAGCGTATTTCTGTAAAAGTTCCCAGTCACCTTCAGCCTTCAATTCATCTACAATGTTATACGTTGGCGGTGCTACTACAAGAGGAGCCTTGAACTCAACCTTACCTTGTTGCGCTTCTATATTTTTAAGCATTTGAGCAAGGATTTTCATATCGCCTTTATGAACCATGCAGGAGCCTATAAATCCAAGGTCTACTTTTTTATCGCCACCATAGAAAGATAAAGGTCTGATAGTATCGTGCGTATAGCGTTTTGAAACATCAGCATTATTTACATCAGGGTCGGCAATCATTGGCTCAGCAATCAGGTCAAGGTCAACAACCACCTCAGCGTAATACCTGGCATTCTCATCTGGAGTAAGTGCAGGCTTCTCGCCTGATCTGATCTCAGCAATCCTTTTATCGGCTTTATTTATCAAGCCCTGAAGAACTTGTTTTTGATTGTCCATGCCCTTATCGATCATGATCTGAATTCTGCCTTTTGCAATCTCCAGCGATTCGATCAACGTATCATCTTCAGAAATACAGATAGAAGCTTTGGCTTTCATTTCTGCAGTCCAGTCGGTAAACGTAAACGCCTGATCAGCGGTAAGCGTTCCAATATGAACCTCGATAACTCTGCCCTGAAATACGTTTTCTCCACCAAATTGCTGAAGCATCTGAGCTTGTGTAGCATGAACCACATCGCGGAAGTCCATATAATGCTTCATCTCCCCTTTAAAGGTCACTTTTACTGATTCAGGCAGTGGCATTGAAGCTTCACCCGTCGCAAGTGCAAGAGCTACAGTTCCTGAATCGGCACCAAAAGCAACACCTTTAGACATTCTTGTATGAGAGTCGCCGCCAATGATGATCGCCCATTCGTCAACAACAATATCGTTAAGAACCTTATGAATTACGTCGGTCATTGAATGATAAGACGCTTTCGGGTCACGAGCGGTGATCAGACCGAAATCGTTCATAAACTTCATCAACTTCGGAATATTTGCCTGAGCTTTTTTATCCCATACCGAAGCAGTGTGACAACCCGACTGGTAGGCACCATCAACAATTGGTGAAATCGTTGTAGCTGCCATAGACTCTAACTCCTGAGCAGTCATTAACCCCGTAGTATCTTGCGAACCTACAATATTAACCTGTACCCGAACATCAGAACCAGCGTGCAACACTTTACCAGAAGTAATTCCAACTGCGTTTTTGTTGAAAATCTTTTCTACAGCAGTAAGACCTTGGCCGTCGTAAGAAATCTCCTTTGAAGGAGCAAACACAAGTGGAGTTTCAATTTCAAGAAGCTTCGCAGCGAAGGTTTGAAGCTTTTTACCGAATACTACAGCATATGATCCACCAGCCTTGATGAATTCCATTTTCTGAGGAGTAAATGCCTTAGAAATGTCGATCAGCTCCTGATCGCCGTTATATAGTTTTTTTGTTTTGGTGTTGATGGTAAGAACAGTACCTGTGGCAACAGAATAAACGTGCTCCAGAACAGGCTCGCCATTCTCATCACGCACAACATTAACGTTTGCATCAAGCTTTTTCACCCAGTTTTTTAGGTCAATGCCGATACCGCCGGTAACATCTACAGTGGTAAGAAAAATTGGAGATATACCGTTTGTACCTCCAACAATCGGAGCAATATTTACAAATGGAATGTATGGACTTGCTGGTTTACCAGTCCACAGCGCTACGTTATTTACCCCCGACATTCTCGACGAGCCTACACCCATGGTACCCTTCTCAGCAATCAGCATTACACGCTTATCCGGATGCTGTGATTGTAAAGCTCTTATTTCTGCCTGTGCCTGAAGAGAAATCATGCACTTACCATGAAGTTCCCGATCAGAGCGTGAGTGAGCCTGATTGCCCGGAGAGAGCAAATCGGTTGAAATATCACCTTCGCCCGCAATAAAAGTTATAACCTTAATTTCTTCAGGCACCTCAGGCAGCTTAGTGAAAAATTCAGCTTGCGCATAACTTTCGATAATCTCTCTAGCGATTGAGTTACCATTTTTAAATGCCTCTTTCAGGCGGTCCAGATCTGCGTCGTAAAGGTACACTTGCGTTTTCAGCACAATTGCAGCTTCCTTAGCGATAGAAATATTTTCTCCAAGAGCCAGATCAAGCAGCACCGCAATGGAAGGTCCACCCTTCATGTGTGATAACAACTCAAGGGCAAAAGCTGGAGTAATTTCGCTTAATACAGCTTCCCCAAGGATTATCTCCTTTAAAAATTTTGCTTTCACACCGGCAGCTGGTGTAGTGCCGGGTAGCGTATTGTAAATAAAAAACTTAAGAGAATCTTCCCGATATAGGTTACCCAAATCTTTGATTTGCTCAATTATTTCGCTTAATAATTCGGCCCCGTCAATTGGTTTTGGATGAAGCCCTTGACTTGCGCGTTCTTCGATCTCTTTAATGTAATCCGTATACATGTTCATAAATTCGTTTCGATGTTTAAACCAGATTTGTAAAAACTTGCTGGTGTGTTTATTATATTTTTGTCCTTGAAATCAAATACAATCAAGGCTATTCGGGTTACGACTTGCTGCAGGATAAGCAAAGCCAGCTTAAGATGCACCAATCAGGCGGCTCAACCCATTTTCTTTCATGAGAGATAAAAAACCTAACTTTTGAATTAAAGCTTTGTTGCCTGCGGTTTTTTCCGCCCCATCACATTTTCTGCAGGATTACCCTGTGTTTTTTGAACCTTTTCTATTGAAACGCCAGATTAAATGATCTTTTTTGTTGAAAATCAAAAATCAGCTACGCAATGGCGATCTTTTGCGCGAAATTACAAAAAATGATCGACAGATATAATCTTTAGAGTTCGGTTTTTAGTTAAAGAGAAAGCTGTAAAAGCGTTGTATTCAAAGAAACTGGTTTTTTAAAAACCTGCTATGGCCAATTGTCGCTTGTATCAAATCAGCTAATTTGAGCAAATTTTGTTTTATAAGGCGCCGAACTTGTAGCCCTTCCTTTTCCAAAACTCAAGGGCTTTGGGCAAAACATCTTGCAGGATCGGAAAAGCTTTTATGCTATCATGAAATACTACTATAGATCCCGGGCAAGTATTTCTAACTACATACCGCAAGCACTTTTCGGCCTTTAACTTTTCATCAAAGTCGCCGCTTAAAACATCCCACATAATTATCTGAACATCAGGCTGCTGAATTTTCAACTTCTTTATTTGAGATTTTGTGATCTTCCCGTAAGGAGGCCTGAATAAATTAGACGAGACATATTCGCCACACTGTTTGATGTTTTTTAGATACGAACCATCTTCAGTATCCCAGCCTTTTAAATGATTAAATGTATGATTGCCTACCGCGTGGCCACCTTTTAGAACCTGTTGATAAACATCCGGATGCTTCCTTACATTATCGCCAATGCAAAAAAAAGTAGCTTTAGCATTATATTCAGCCAGACATTCCAATACATATGGAGTTACTTCCGGAATTGGTCCGTCATCAAAAGTAATGTAGATGGTGTCTTTTGAAGGTTTTTTCCAAACTAAATCAGGATATATCCAGGGAAAAAAGAATGGTGTTTTAACAGTATACATCTTCTTATATCAAATAATAATAGGAGCTGTTAAGTTGTGCAAATTTACCGGAATTCGATTTGAATAAGTTTAAAACTAATCTATTGTTAATAATTCTTAAACTTGCTCTGCTGTAAAATTGATTTACTTTAACTATTGCATGAACCAAGCTACTAAAATTGCAGTTATTGGTGGAGGGAGCTGGGCCACCGCTAATATTAAAATGCTTACCGATAATCCTACCGAAAAGGAGATTTTCTGGTGGATGAGAAATGAGGCCAGCATCCAGCATCTTAAAACCTATCAGCGAAATCCTAATTATTTAAGCTCGGTTGAGATTAGCGTTCCTGCGGAAAACATTAGTAGCGATATCAGAAAAGTAATAGCCGAAGCCGACATGGTGTTGCTCAACATTCCCGCAGCATTTTTGAAGCAGGCACTTGAGAATATAAACCCGGAGCTATTAAAAGGCAAGAAGATTATCTCAGCCATTAAAGGCATAGTTCCCGATGATAACATGATCATTGCTGATTTCATGCATCATGTTTATCAAATTCCACTAAACGATATCGTTGTTATTAGCGGCCCTTGCCATGCGGAAGAAGTAGCGCTCGAAAAACTTTCCTTTCTAACCATCGCTTCGCTTGATGTTGAACTTGCAACCGCTTTCGCGGGAATGATTAACACACGATATATCAAAACCAATATATCTGATGATATCTGGGGAACCGAATATGCCGCCGTCTTAAAAAATATTTATGCTGTGGCAAGCGGAATTTGCCATGGTGTGGGTTATGGAGATAATTTCCAGGCGGTATTAATTTCTAATGCGATAAGTGAAATAAAGCGTTTTGTTGACGCCGTTCATCCTATTGATCGCGATATAAAAGAGTCTGCCTATTTAGGGGATTTATTGGTGACGGCCTATTCACAATTTAGTCGTAACCGGATGTTTGGAAATATGATTGGTAAGGGTTATACTGTAAAGTCTGCGCAATTCGAAATGAACATGATTGCTGAGGGTTATTATGCCGCAAATTCACTCCATCAGATTAATAAAGGATACAAAGTTAATATGCCCATCTGCCGTGCGGTTTATGCTATTCTTTACGAAAAACATTCGCCACATATCGAAATGAAGCTATTGTCTGAACAACTTTCCTGATTTTCTGCAAACCTGCTGCGTTTTCTCTTGTTGTAATTTTAAACACTATTAACATGAAAAATACAACATTATGGAGTATTGTTGCCGGAGCAGCTGCGGCAGGTGCTATTTTATATTACAAAAGAAATGAAGTTTCAAGATTAAGCGGAAATGCTTTGGACTCAGCCAAAGATTTGGGCGACAGACTAGTTCAATACGGAACAGAAATTAAAGACAGACTTTTAAGTAAAAAAGGCCCGAATGGGGAGTCGGTTTACGTAGATATGTACGACAGGCAGTTTTTTGAAAATGAAATGGGCGAGCGTGTTTATTTAGATGTTAACTAAAAATTCTTAAAACGAATCATTGGAATTTTCGCTAAGGCTTGACTTATGACCGGTTTATATCAACGAACACGAACGTAAGTATTACATTAACAAAAATGCGAAACGCATTTATTTAAATAAACAAAAAACCCTCGCCAATTCGACGAGGGTTTTTTGTTTTATGTTCTTCTTCTGCGTTCACCGCCTTCTCTGGTGCGACTGCCGCCAGATCCAGATCCACCGCTGCGTTCTTCACGTCGCTTTCCGGAAAAATCACGGAAACCTCCGCCTCCACTACGTTCGCGACTTCCACCACCACCGCCTTCTCTGCGTCCACCACCGCCACCACCGTAGCCGCCGCCACCGCTGCGTTCTCTTCCACCACCGCCATCACGTTCGCCGGCTAATTCAATCCGAACCGCACGTCCGTTAAATTCAGCGCCTTTGAAGTTTTGTTGTATTGCTTCCGAAAGACTGTTTTCGATTTCGAAGAAAGTGAAAACACCTTTTAAGTCAATTTTTCCGATTGATTTTCCGCTTACCTTTCCGTTGTTACAGATAAAACCAAGCATGTCGCCACGGGTAAAATCATCAACCGAACCAAGGTTTATAAAGAAACGCGTATAATCGCTATTAAATGAACGGCCTGTGCGCTCAGATCTCTCTCCGCGTTCGCCACGTTCTCCGCGCTCACCACGATCATCTGCCGGAGCATTTAAATCAGGAGCGTTTTTGTAATAATCAAGGAAACGGTTAAATTCCAATGAAGCAAAACGTGTAATAATTTCCTCTTTGTTCAAATCCTTAAACTCATCCATTATACGTGGAATGTATTGTTCGATTTGTTCGGTGTTTACCTCAACGTTGTGAACTTTATGAACTAATGCAAAAAGTTGTTTTTCGCATACATCAAATCCACCGGGAATATCCGCTTTTACGAATTTCTTGCCGATAATTCGCTCAATCTGTCTGATCTTACCAAGCTCTTTCGAGTTGATAATCGAAATAGAAACTCCCGATTTACCTGCACGAGCTGTACGTCCGCTACGGTGGGTGTAGTTCTCTATTTCATCAGGTAAGGAGTAGTTTATAACGTGAGTAACATCATTTACGTCGATTCCTCTGGCCGCAACATCAGTAGCAATTAGCAATTGCAAACTGCGTTCGCGATAACGCTTCATTACTTTATCACGCTGTTGCTGTGATAAATCGCCATGCAATGCATCAGCATTGTAGCCATCTTTAATTAATGATTCCGCAATATCCTGAGTCTCAATTTTAGTACGGCAAAATACGATACCAAAAATTTCAGGGTTGAAATCTACAATACGTTTAAACGCAGCATATTTATCGCGGGCACGTACCACATAATATTCATGGTCGATATTTACGTTACCGGTATTTTTGGTACCCATAGTAAGCTCGAAAGGATTGTCCATGTACTTTTTGGCAATTCTTCTAACTTCTGTAGGCATAGTTGCAGAGAACAACCAAGTTTTTTTATCCTCCGGAGTGGTCGATAAAATCTGATCGATATCTTCCTGAAAGCCCATGTTGAGCATTTCATCCGCTTCATCTAAAACAACATAACGTACTTCAGAAAAATCAATCGCTTTGCGATTGATAATATCTAACATACGGCCCGGGGTTGCTACAACAATCTGCACACCACGTCTAATTTGACGTAACTGATCAGAAATGTTAGCACCACCGTAAACGGCAACTACATTAACATTTTTAACATTTTTAGCGTAATTGTTTACGTCATTGGTAATCTGTAAACACAGTTCGCGGGTTGGGCATAAAATTAATGCCTGAGGATGATTTTTTTCAAAGTCCAGTAGTTCTAAAAGGGGCAGGCCAAATGCTGCCGTCTTACCGGTTCCTGTTTGAGCTAATCCGACAAAATCGTTGCTGCCTGAAAGTAATACCGGGATTGCTTGTTCCTGGATTGGTGTAGGATTCTCGAATCCTAATTCAGCGATGGCATTAACAATATCATGACGGATACCCAAGGTACTAAATGGGTTCATGATAATAATAATAGTTCCGGCTTTATTGCCAGAAGCCGCAAAGGTACGCTTTATTTTGGTACGGAGTTTTATAAATGTAAAATGGGAATTTGGAAAGGGACGAAGGTGTTTATATGGGTGCTGTAGCCCTGCCATTGCTCATACTGCACAGGCATTAGGCGCGGGCCGGTATCCGCGGCTGTCAGGTTTGGAGAACTTAGTGTAGTCTTTTATGGGGGAGTTTGCATTCGATTAATTTGTCCGAGATTAAGGTTTAAAATCTTGTATTGGGCATTGGGATTGCAAATCCCGACGAGCAAGATTGCGGTGTTTTATAAATTTAAAAAGGATTGCTTTAAACGAAATGCGTTTTTGTAATAAAGTTAAATAAGACCCTGCACTCGATAAGCGTTTTTTATAAAAGCCGATTTATGACTTACCTCAGTATCCTAAAACATATAGTTAGATAAGCATAATCAATCAAAACAAAAAGAGGCCGCTTTATGGGGCGGCCTCTCATTAGAATTCTCTGTTTACTATTCCACAACAATTTTTGATGCAAATTGCATATTTGAACCAGTAAGCCTGATTACATACAGGCCAGATTGGATTTGACCTAAATTTATCCGCTGACTACTTCCATTACTTACGAAGCTGTCTTTAAACACTACTCTTCCTGATAAATCAGATACGCTCACAGATACTTTATTATTCTGATCTGCAGCGTTAAGAGTTACAGTTATCCAGCCATCTGATACCGGATTAGGATAGACCGTAATGATTTGTTTATTATCAACTGTGTTTGTGTTCAGTTGAAATTGCTGCTCGTCTTTTATCGCACTAATTTTGGTTGAGCCCGCATAGGCTTCCAGTTCTTTATAATAAACCGCCCATGATTCCTGATTGGTTTTTACCTTACCGATTACTCTTATGCCAACAATTTGTTGTGTAATGGCCGGCCCCGAAAAGGTGTAAACCTGGTTTGAGGCTGCCGATGTGTAAGAGTAAGCAGGTGAAACTGACCAGTTTTGAACGTTGGTCCAGGTGCCGTTTGGTGTGACCTGATATTGAACCCTAACAGTCTCTCCGGGAGTAAACCATCCGCCGTCTGGTGTAATAGTGCCATGGTAAAACTTAACCGAACTAATATTAGTTTTTGCACCTGGCCAGATAATACCCACTGCCTGACGGTAGCCATCCGTACCATTATCCACAATTGTATTTGAGGTCATCAAGCCATCGTTAACTGCGTTCGATTGTATTTTGGTAGCAGAAGTCCCATCACTTGCTGCAGTGGAAAGTTCCCTCCAATAGTATCCCTGACCATTACCGGTTGATGGCGGCTGGGTGCCTCCGCTGCCAAACACTTCCAGTTCTTTCACCTTGATCGACCACGACAAATCATTTGTTCTCACCTGTCCGATTACTCTTATACCTTTAACGTTAGAGATGGGAGGTCCGGATAGTGTATACGTTTGATTAGATGCCGCCGGGCCATAAGGGTAAGTTGGGTTTATTGTCCAGCCTGTCACATTCGTCCAGGTTGTACCATTGGTGCTGGATTGCACTTTCATATTAGCGGTGAAAGAACCATTGTCTTGACCATTATTTAAGTGCGTTCCGTTGTAGTATTTGATACTGGTAATGGATGCCTGAGCTGTAGACCAAACGATTCCTGCTCCCTGCCAGTTGCCAGCGTTAGCTACGTCATTGTAAACAACTTCAACTGTTGTGATATTGTTGTTAATAGCTGCGTTTGGTGCTTTTGAAAAATCACTTGTGGATGTTGCTACCGGTATGGCGTCCCATGTATATGCATCCCCTGATAGTGCCAGGTTAGAACCACCGCCACCGCCACCATTTGATAAGGTATTCACGGGAACAGCTGTACTTTGTGCAGAGAAATTACCAGCAGCATCTCTTGACCTTACTCTAAAACTGTAGGCTGTGCTAGCTGTTAAGCCAGTAGCATTGTATGTTGTTCCAGTTACTATACCTTGCGATACGCCGCCACGAAATACCTCATAACCGTTTACACCGCTTCCACCGGTATTATCTGTAGAAGCATTCCAGGTAATTGTTGCACTGTTTGAGGTAATATTAGTGGCAGCTAGATTAACCGGAATAGATGGGGCTTGAGTATCAGGTGCTGCCTGGGTTCCAGTGGCCGTAATTTTAAATGCCAGGTACAAATTAATATCCCTGTTGGCACCTGGTGTAAAGTTCCCGGGATATACTCCGCCTCTTACTTTAAACCAAACTTTATTATTGGGTTTATCTTGCCAAAACACTTCCCCGGTTGATGCGTTGACAACAGCCTGAAAATTGGATACGGCTACATAATTTCTATTTGCTTGCCCCTCTGCAGATGCGTAAAGTTGTGTTATGTTGTGGGTGCCAGAATATTCTACAGACAAGACTTGATAATCATTAGCCGTCATCATGTTAGACACGTTCATGCTAAAACTACTAACATTATTAATGGTAGGCCATTCTAAATTATAGTAACCTGTAGGATGGGTAGCAAAGTGTCTCATGTTTCCGAAATTGTCGCCAAAAGCACCAGCTTCCACAACCCAATCGCCAATAAAAGCACCGGCAGCGGTAGTGCGCGTTACATAAATTTTTTCGTATTCCCTTTGAACACCATTGACAAAATATTCAGAAAATCCATAAAAAGGCCCCGGTAAAATAACACCCCCGGAAACCTCACGGCTTGGTTGCACAATTGTTGGTGTTAGTCCATAAGTGAAAAATGGCGTGTCAAACGCATAATAGTTATCTTGTGTAGCAGGTCCGCCCCAGTAATTATGTGGATCCCAAATTACGCCATATACGTGATTTGGCATTTTGGGTAATGAACGTACACCTGGATGGGATCTAATGATGATGTTATTTGGATTGCGAACGGTTCCTTTATCAACAGGAGTAAGGTAATAATCATTGAGTGCGAAAACTCCGCTTGCTTCGCCTTGCACAGGTTGAAAGTTTACGGCAACATTGTCCTGTATGTCAAAAGTACTGTGATAACTCGCAAAAGCTCTAGGCTCTGCCGATCCATAAGAATTAGGCCTGATAACCCCGTTCATATTTGTGTTAAGACTTACCCCTACTACCAGCGATTTCTCAATTAAACCAATGAGATAGTCATCGGTTGCTCCAGAAAAGAAAGAAGAAGTATTATCAGCATTTACTACTCTGCGGTTGTGCACTGACCCTGATCTATTCCATATACCAGATACGTTGTTTTTCCACATGGAATAGTCGGCTAGTTCATATGGTAGAACGTTAGCAAAAGGCCACTGAGGGTTCTGCATATCTGTCGTAGAAACATATCGGTTAGTCGCGGTATTTCCTGCATCGTCCTGTTCAACATTATCTAACATAATCCCTTCACCTTGATTAGAATGTGTGTGATTATTATTAAAGATTCCAAACTTAATTAAGCTTGGATTGATTGCGACTTGTGCACTTTGTCCAAAGGTTTTTTGCGGATAAGCCATCCAAAAACCAAAACCTTCACAGTCTGCTACTCTATTATTAATGATCGTATTATCCGGATTGCTGAGCCAGAATCCTGAAGCACTACCAACTTCATGTTCTTTTAATTGTTTGCCAAAGAGGGGACTCCGAACCTTTAAAACTAAATTTCCATCAATAATATTGCGTCGCTCGGAAGCATCTTCAGTGAAAATACCATGACCGCGTACGTCATACACTACATTGTTGCTTACTTCTGTACCATTGGTTCCGTGAATAACGATACCTCTTTGTGCTGATTGATTTACTGTTGAATTTCGGATATACTGTCCTGTGGCGTCAGCCAGGGTTGCACTTCCTTCATAGCTTAGCATATGCCAATGAAAAGGATAACGGCCTAGCTTTCCGGCCTGCCCGCCTCTCTTAATTTCTATTCCATTAAGATGGGCTTCGCCTATCATACCATTCATTTTCATAATCATGATATGGCAACCGAAACCATCATTTTGCCATAAAGCATCATCTACCGACTGTACTACAATGTTTCGGGTTAAGCTTGCAACTTCTGCTCTTTCATCCAACACTGTGGGTGTGCCTGGCGATAAATTTGCTGGTAGTGTCCCTGGTGTCAAACTCATTCCCGTTGCAGTTAGATATTGTAATCTCCCCCAACGTTGTGCATTTAAACCATTTTGTATAGTTAAAGAGGTACTACCATTTACAGCAGTAATCTGAGTTCGTTGTGCTTCGCCGGTACCATAGAAATCAGAAGGTGCAACAACTATTTCATCATTCACCCCCCATGTGACACCATCTAACAGCGTTAATGCTGTTGAACCAGCTGCCGCATGGTTATTAAGCTTGGTAATAGGTTTTGCTGGAGGAACACCATGTAGTTCAAGTTTTCCTCCCATAACCATAATACCCCTGGTACCCATACCCATAACTGATTCATTGGGATTGGTAGCGTTCAAAGTGATGATCGCTTTGTGTACATAAGGCACTGTAGCCGTACCTACTTGCAGTGTTCCATGAACCATTATCCATCCTGCTGTTAAATTCAGGGCTTTATTATCAAATTCAAGCTTGCCCAAAATTGTTAAGTTGGCAAGAGTTGGTGGTGTTTCATCAAGAATCATATGAACACCCTCAGGAATTGTTACAGGATCACCCGCAACAGGTTTTGTAGCACCAAATGATGTCCAGCTACTACTGTTTGACCACATTACTTGTGCTTGGGAGTTAAAGCTGGATATAACGCCAAGCATAAATAAGATAATAAAATAACGATGAAAATGGGAACCCATTTTTCGACAGGGCCCTTGATTGTGGGGAGTAGAATTTTTTTTCATTTTTCCTTTGGTTTATAATTGATTTGTAAACAAGGTAAAGCTTTTTTTGTAAACAAAAAATTCAATTGTAAAATTTTACTACTGTAACGAATAACTTACATTTATGTAAGAATAGAATGACTAAGGTGTGAAAAGGTAGATTGTTAAAGTCTTAAATAACAAGTATTTCACCGAGCCAATGTTGCTCGGTTTTAAAGTCTTCTTGCAAAGCTTTATTAGCGATCTAGTGACAACCTTAACCGTAAGAAAAAATTAGAATGCATATGTCTATTACCCTCTCAACCTATCCGTCGATCTCACCAACCTCTCATCCTTCCTGATCCCCTTAATGGCAAAAATTAAAAAGAGAATTGTCAGCGATGGTAGAATAATGCCAATCCCATAATTCTCCGGCTGTAATTTAAAATCGCCAATTACTTGCTTTGTAGTATTATAGAGCCAGAAGAAATGCCCGAGTACGGCAATAATAGCTAGATAAGCCAGCGTGATTTGTTGCTTTCTATTTCTAAATAGAAATATAGCAATAAATGGAATCGCCCCAATCAATGAAGTTGCAATGGTAAGTGCTAAAAAGTCTTGCGTAGATACTACTTCATCGTTACGGTTTTCATAAACACCTGTAACTTTTAATGCTTTCGGAGTGCCATTTTCAGTAAAATGAACATAAGCAAATAGGAATAATGCAAAAAAAGTTAGGGTGGCAAAAAAGAACCAGATGGTTTGAATACGCTGTATCATAATGCAAATTAATGCACAAATATAGAAAGTGTTTTGTCTCAAAAACAATGTGTTCCTATGATTAACTTTGACGAGTGACAAATAGGAAAAGATTTTTTATCGAATTGTCGTACAAAGGCACTAAGTATCATGGCTGGCAAATACAGCCAAATGCAATTACCGTTCAGGAGGTTTTAGATAAGGCTTTGTCGACTTACTTCAGAGAAAAAATTGAAACCTTGGGTTGTGGGCGAACTGATACCGGCGTACATGCCACCCAATTTTTTGCGCATTTCGATATTGAAGCTTCTAACATACAACTTCAAAAATTTACACTATTAAGCCTGAATTGTTTGCTGCCTTTTGACATAGCAGTTGTCAAATTAATCGAAACCGGCAATGATGCACATGCCCGTTTTGATGCTACCTTGCGTTCTTACGAATACAAGATCCATTATCAGAAAAACCCTTTTTTACAAGAACTTTCCTGGCTGATTAGAGATAAGCTAGACGTAGAAGCTATGAATGCCGCAGCTATTCAGTTGTTAGACTATACCGACTTCAGTTGCTTCAGCAAATCCAACACTCAGGTGTTTACAAACAATTGCAAAATATCCCACGCCGAGTGGCTGGAAACTACTGATGGATTGACTTTTCATATTTCGGCCGACCGTTTTCTGCGCAATATGGTGCGAGCCATTGTAGGTACCATGATCGAAATTGGAAAAGGGAAATTACAGCCTGAGGCAATTCACAATATTGTCCAAAGTAAAAATCGCTCCAATGCGGGTGTATCTGTGCCGGCTTGCGGTTTGTATTTAACTGCAGTAAAATATCCGTATCTCTAATATTCATAAAACTGCTGCTCTTATAGTCGGTTTATTATATTTGTGACCAGTAAGAATTTAAAATGAGCGATAAAGAAGAAGAAAAAAAGCATATTCCGGTAGTAACCGAAGATTCCTTAAAGTTTTTAGAAGCATATATCAATAATCCTTCACCAACAGGTTTTGAGTGGGAGGGACAGCGGTTGTGGTTAGATTACATCAAGCCCTATATCGACGAGCATTATGTAGATAATTATGGAACTGCCGTTGGGGTTATAAATCCGGACGCTAAATACAAAGTTGTCATCGAGGCCCATTCGGATGAAATATCCTGGTTCGTAAATTATATAACCAAAGACGGACTTATCTACGTAATCAGAAATGGTGGTTCGGATCATCAAATCGCGCCTTCAAAACGTGTAAATATTCATACCGATAAAGGAATTGTCAAAGCAGTTTTTGGCTGGCCCGCAATTCACACTCGTAACGGCGAAAAAGAAGAAGCTCCCACCTTAAAAAATATATTCTTGGATTGTGGTTGTACCACCAAAGAAGAAGTTGAAGCCTTGGGAGTGCATGTAGGTTGTGTGATAACATATGAAGATGAATTCATGGTTCTCAATAACCGGTATTACGTTGGTCGTGCTCTGGATAATCGTGTTGGCGGATTTATGATTGCGGAAGTAGCTCGTTTATTGAAAGAAAATAATAAAACTCTTCCTTTCGGATTATATATTGTAAACGCGGTACAAGAGGAGGTAGGCTTACGCGGAGCTGAAATGATTGCCAATCGTATCAAGCCGAACCTTGCAATTATTACTGATGTAACTCATGATACCCAAACGCCGATGATTAATAAGGTGGTTCAAGGAGATTTAGCATGCGGAAAAGGTCCGGTCGTATCTTATGCGCCATCCGTTCAAATAAATCTCAACAAACTTCTTATTAAAGCCGCCGAAGAAGCGCAAATTCCCTTTCAAAGGCAAGCATCATCCCGCTGGACGGGAACCGATACAGACGCCTTTGCCTATTCGAACGATGGGGTAGTTTCTGCGCTGATTTCTTTGCCATTACGTTATATGCATACTACGGTCGAAATGGTTCATAAGGAAGATGTCGACAACGTAATTCGTTTGATCTATGAAGCATTGTTGCAAGTTCAGGTTGATCAGGATTTTAGAAACGTAAAATAAAGCCGAAAGAATAAAATAACACTTTGTGTTGGGCGTTATATTAATTCATAGGACTCAACAAAAAGGCAGCGGGACATTGTTTCGTTGCCTTTTTCTTTTCAATCCAAACAATTTCCTGCGATTTTCTCTTTATATGGTTTAAATTAATATCATTTTAACAATCCATTTTATATTTTAGCAGGATGAAACCAACTTTACTTATACTGGCAGCAGGAATGGCCAGCCGTTATGGCAGCATGAAACAAGTTGACGGATTTGGTCCGAACAACGAAACAATTATCGATTACTCCATTCACGATGCTATTAAAGCCGGATTTGGAAAGGTTACTTTCATCATCAGAGAGGAATTTCTTGAAAGCTTTAAGTCTATTTTCGCCCCGAAATTGGAGGGAAAAGTTGAGATTGATTTTGTATTCCAAACTTACGATTTAACAAAATACGGTATTGATAAGCAGATCGAGCGTCAGAAACCTTGGGGAACTGGTCACGCTGTTTTGGAAGCAGGCAAACAAATTAACGAGCCATTTTGCGTTATTAACGCGGATGATTATTACGGATATGATGCGTTTGAAAAAATGGCAAACTTCCTTAACAACGAAGTACGTGACGATTATTTCTCACTTATGGGTTACGAAGTTGATAAAACTTTATCAGAATTTGGCGCGGTTTCCCGCGGAATTTGTAAAGTATCAAACGGTGATCTACAGGAAATAAATGAGCGTACAAAGGTGTATGCTAAAGATGGCATTATCGTTTACGAAGATGATAATGGGTCTACCACACCTTTAGACGCTGATGCCCGTGCTTCTATGAACTTTTGGGGCTTCACGCCAGCTATCTTCAAACTGGCAGAGCCAATGTTTAAACGTTTTGTTGAGGCAAATGAAAGCAATCCAAAAGCTGAATTCTTTATTCCTTTAATGGCCGAAGAATTAGTTAAAACAGGACAAGCACAATTCAAAGTAATTCCTACCTCGTCAAAGTGGTTTGGTGTTACTTATAAAGAAGATAAGCCGATTGTTCAAAAAAGTATAGCTGAATTGATTCAAAAAGGAGTTTACCCTAATAAACTTTGGTAAACTTACTGAAGGTGTCTTTAATATTAACCCCACAACTATAAAAGACACCTTCATTTTTAATCTATAAAGATCAATTCCCGATTGATGTATGACGGGTTAAATTCAAATAATATATTACTGCACCTGAAGTTTAATAATAAGCTACTTAAATTAATTTATAGCTTTCTGTGGCCGTAAAAGCATATTATTGTGATAAATCCTAACGATAAGAAATTCTTTAAAAACTAGAATTAATCTAGTAGTTGGGCTTTTACAAGAAAGTTTAATAATTGCCAGATATTAACAATATAGTTTAATAACTAGCTAATTAACTTTAAAATTCTACCTTTTCATCATCGTAACTTTATTGTAACAATTAATAAACCTTTACGCGCTCTCTGCGTTATGTCTTTGGGTAGATTTTACTTGAGACACTTTTAAAATACCAATTAAAATTATTAATACCTGACTTTATGTGTGAGTTCTGTAAATCTTTAAGCATCTACCCAAATTTGCTAACCAGTTACAATTTCTCTGGAAGATTTTTAGATCATGATTATTCCCTTTTAAAGGATGAGTTTCTGACGGGGAAATCTTTTAAATAATTACATAATCCCATCCCATTTTATTGTATAGCGTTTAACTTCCATATTGGAAGGAAAGCGTCTGCGTTTTTAAATAACCAATTTTAATTATAATCCTGACAGTATGAGTAAACTTTACAAATCCTCAAGCATCTACCCAAAAATGCAATTCGGGATTACATGGCCCGAAAGATTTTTAGATTACAAAAAGCTTTTCCTTGTGATGGCATTACTCGTTAGTGTTGTCGTCACGTCTAATGCGCAAACGGTAACCATCACAGGACAACCCCAGATAGATGCAAATGTATCACCGGGTTTCCGAAACAGGGTGCTTTATAAATTTAAGCTAGTAGTTACTCGGGGTACAGCTGTGTTGAATGGTATAAGCGGTATTACTACTAGTGGTAATTATCAAGCCTCCGACATTACACCCAGCACTTTGCCCCCTGCTGTTGATAGAGGATTCAGGCTGCAATATTTTTCAAATACCGGGCTGAATAATACGCCCTCTTATGTTAATTTCGTGAATACACTCGATAATGTAGTAGGAGGTAACGCTATTGCCAGTATTTCAGGTACTGGAGCAGGTCAAACAATCAGTAAGACTATTAATGCTCTCTCTTTACCGGAAGGAATACACTGGTTAATATTAACCGTTGATATTGCTCCCGAAGCTGCTATAGGCCGAACTTTAGGTTTAAACGCATTTGATGCCTCGGTTTTTCAGTTTGCCGCCGGTACAACTGTTGTTTCGCAAAGCTTTTCGGCTCCTGGACTGCAAACTTTTAAAGCCGCAAACCTTTCTGTAAGTGGTTTTTCGCCTGTGGCATCAACGGTCGAAAAAAGTAATAATCATTTTATACTTTACCGGGTAGATGTAACTGCCACCGGTGCTGCCACTCAAATTGGTGACGGACACGGTACTACAAGATTTGAATTTGGCTTAGAAGGTACTGGTATTGCTCCTACAGGTGCAAACCCTGGTACCACCTTTGGTAACTTTAGATATGTTTATTCTGAAGATCAGATTTTTGATGGCACAGACCAATTGGTTGGTAATTCTATAGTTCCTAATAATGCCTTGATAAATGGCGACAAGTTCCCATTGGGTATAGGTGAAAACACCACCCGAAGCTTCTTTTTAACTACAAATATACCCTCCACGGCTGTTACAGGTGCTACGGTTAAGGTCTCATCTGTATTTATGAACGCACCTGCCGGAACTACGATATCTGGTTTAAATAATTTACCCGCAGGCAATTTTATTACGGTAGCGGCTTTAAATACCGCCAAAGTATCGTTGGTAGCTTACCGGGAAAATAATGGCCCTTTACTTCAGGGGAGCCTTAACAATCATTTAGGTTACGTAAAGGTATCAGTTGCTGATGCGAGTACTACTTTAACCAAAATCAGTATGACTGCCATGGGGGTATTTACCTCAACAGATTATACCTCTATAAAACTTTGGGTATCGGATAACCCTGTTTTTGATAAAAACAACGCCCTTTTTGTACAGTCATTTGATGCTCCCCGATATGTTGGGAATGGGAGACTGCTTACAAGTTTTCCCGGGGTTGGGCAAGTTGCAAGTACTATTAAATATTCGCCACTTATTGAAGCAGGTGCGGTTCGTTACATTCATTACACGGTAGATATCGCTCCCACCGCAATGCCTGGTAATACAATTGGAATGAGTTACACGCAGGATTTTGATTTCAACGCTAACAATACGGCTATTGCGGGGTTAAGAACTTATTCAGGTATGTCTGGTGCGCACCGAATCATTGGATCGTTTACTCAGGTTAACGTTTCAAGTTTGTTAAATTCAAACCAAAATCCGGCGAAAGGTAGTTTGAACGAGGTTTTGTATAAATTAAAAACGGTAATACGTAATAGCAATACTTCCTTTAATAGTGTTACTTTAAACGTCAACACTTCGAGTTTTTCTAATATCGGAACAAGTGGTTACAAATTGTATTCCAGCAGTTCTTCAAGTTTCAGTACGGCTACCGCTACTCAGTTTGGTTCGGCGGTAACGGCTTCAGCTAACTCGCAGGATTTAACCTTTACGGCTGCTTCTCCCCTTGATTTAATTGCCGACCAGGAAGTATATTTTTACCTGGTAGCCGATATTAACTCATCCGCCGCTACCGGAAATACCATTCAGGTAAGCGCGCCGGATATGAATGCGTTTAATATCTCAACAGGGCAGGTAAACGTTACTGCAACTGCTGTTACTCATACCATATCGGCAGCACCTGCAATTGTACTTTCGGCCGGAACACCTGTTACTGAAAACCTGGCAGCCGGAACAAAAAATGCTATTATATACCAGCTAAATATGCAGGCAGGAAATGCCGATGCGAAATTTACGCAAGCTACATTCACAACTTCCGGTTCGGCTTCTACTATTAGCTACCGCTTATATTCTTCTACGGATGGACTATTTGATAAAACAGATGTTCAGGTAGGGGCTACTTTAGTTAAGTCTGGAAGCAATCAAACTATGTTATTTGTACCATCCATCCCAATTGGTATAGATCGTAATGCTACTGCAACATTGTTTTTAATTGCCGATGTTCCTACATCCACTACCTCCGGAACGGTTAGTATTTCGGCCCCGGTTCTTAGCCAGGTGC
>JANMZB010000536.1:0-1394 GCA_031382725.1 Sphingobacteriaceae bacterium
TTCGCCGATATACCACAGTAGATTACTGGTGATGAATCATAAAGAAATGTATATCGGACCGAGTCAAGTAATTGAAAAGTTATCAAAGACCCCTGACAAAAAATTGACTCGAGTACCAAACGGGATACGAGCGATGTCTCCCGACGTATCGACGCAAGAGGCCATCTACATGGCAAAGCACCCCATTGCCGAGAATATACAGTTGCTAGCCTACTCCCAAGACAAACGGAAGCCGCCGCCACCTGGACCCCAACTAGTTGAAGCGATGGAAGACAAAATTACCATCACCTCCCTCCCGCAAAAGAACCAGAACCAAGCAGTCAATGAAGAGAAAAGCAACCAGACTCCGATGGTTATTGACGAGACTTGCTCGTTCCCCAAACCCCAGGATCCGGACGATACGGAGATGACCGAATTGTACTAGTAGTGACTTACCGTATACCGTAGGATTATCATTCCTCGTTACTGTATCGACCCGGATTCTACCCATTACTCTCCTTAGTGTAGTACCCCTTCAATGCTCGTCCTTCTTATTAAGGGTTCCTTCCTACCATGATCCAAATAACTTGTGATGAATGTTGGGTATGGTTTATGTAGTCAGTTATACGTAGGATTCTCTTGGATGGAAGAAAATGGGCTTTTTCAACATGGGAAAGTCGTAGTCGTAGATTGTGTAACGCACATGTAAACGATGGTAGGAAATAGGGATGTCTTGGGTTCAACATGTATGTGCATAATTGTAAATTGTGGATTGGCTATACCCTCTTTGCTACCACGTGTACGGGATTGTCGGTAAACTACGGTGGGCGCTCGAATCATCGTCGTTTTGCTTCGTTCCTTTAGTTCCCCGATGGATGAACACGTCGAAAAGATCTTGGCAGGATTGGGATAATCTTTCACGTGCTTATCGTCGTGTATCGATAGCGGCAGGCTTACAATCATCGTCAGGTTGTTCCTATGATATCTCAATGGTATTGTGTTCATCCTGGGACCCTGGACAGTCTATGATCGTTTGATTGGTCGCTTCGTTGGTGGGCGGATTCTTTTGTTGGGATGTAATTTGGCAATGTTGTGAGGATACCCGCTCCGTGGCTATTCCGTTTTGACCTAATTCGGATGATTCCTTCGGCACCTACGTCTGGGAGTAGCGATCTTACTTCTTGGGGTAGACGTACCCGGGGCAGGGGGTTGGATCTTCTCGAGATTATCCAGTATTTGCCCTAGGGTAGCATTCTTAACCGTGCGACTCATGCCCAGGATCTTGCAATGGTACATAGGAAGAAGCTTTCCTAAGATTCTCTGATCAATGAAACCATGTAGTCCTGCGGGCAGTATCCTGAGTAGGACGAATGAATATCCATGTGGTAGATACCCCAAGGTTGACCATATGTGGC
>JANMZB010000551.1:0-2785 GCA_031382725.1 Sphingobacteriaceae bacterium
GCACCTGGCCAAGTGGCAGTGGGACCTTATCCACGACCCGGCTATGTTGGTCAGCATATTCGAGGGGGACGACAAGGCGATGATGACCCAGCTAGCCAGTAAAATACCCATCGGCGATTTCATTCTGGAAACCAACTTCCAAAACCCCGATGCCCTTTCTCCTGCCGATGAGTGGGTCTTCATTAAAGGATTTGATGCCCTCTTTCAGCAGGTGGCAAAAAACGAGCTGCGCCTGATTGCTTTTGAAGATAAAAGCAGGGCCAAGACCTACTTCTGGGAGGAGAAAAGCCGCTGGTATCAAGCCCGGGATGCTTCTGAGTACGATAACCACTGGGCCAATGACTTACTCAATGCCGGTATTGCCCTCGTCAGGCCACTGGCCATGGCTGCCGGGGCAGATCCGATCCAAAAGGACGGCAAGCCTTACAAGCCGCCTATCAAGCCTACGATGGCAGTTTAGCCGGATTTGTGGCCCATCTGGCCAAAGAAGGGGTGGTGGAATTGGTGGAGGATCTTGCCAAGGGCGGTTATCGTCGGCAGCAAGCCTTGTTAGGCATCTGGATGAGTGCCACGCCAGCTGCTCCCAGCACGGGTCTGGCGGCCAGCTTGTCGAAAAATTTAATCCGATTCGGCATCAAAGTAGGGGGAAAAACGCTCAAAGTATGGACCTTTACTACGCTGCTGAACGTAGAGATTTTCCGGTATTCCGGTTTGTCTTCCGCAATGCTTTTCGGCAGACGGCTACTGGCACGGTGGTGTATACCCTTCACAACATCCGCTACCTGACCGATGTGGAAGCAAGGGCCAAGACGGGTTCCATCGAATTGGTCAAGGATGCCTCCGGTAAAATCGGCTGGCGCGAGGTAGGCAAGCAGGCTGATAACGTAGTAGGGACTGTCGCTAAGGGGGCGGGGAATCATGCAAAGTTTCTGGATGATGCGTTTACACAAGCAAGGAAAGCTGAAATAGTAGCAGAAAAGTTACCTGGGAAATTTCCAAATCACACAGTTGAGGAGCTTACCGCTATTAAGACTTACACAAGTGACCAGGTTCGGAATGGAACAAAAGTTTATGAGAGCTTAAATACCCAATTACGATCCGGCAATCTTGATGACTTTAACCGAGGGCTAAATGATTTGCTAAATAGTGGTTTAAATAAACTTGACGCTTATAAAGGTCGTGAGGGTGCATTTCAAAAAACAGGAGGCACTGTTATCATAGCCTGAGTAATGTTATCCCCTTACTACCAATTGCTATGATGAGCAAAGAAGAATTTTTAGCCCTTGCCGAGGCAAGATGCACTGAGTTGGCCGCTTTAGCGCATTCTGAGAACTTTTACGAGCACGAGAAAAACTTTGATGCCATCTGGGTAGGTCTGGGTCAGCAAGTCTTAGAAGCCACTATTGGGGAGATACCCGAGCAGGCACGAAACAAAAACGCATTCAAAGTCGCTATGGTCAAGTCCAAGTAGCTGAGAGCCAGCTCTACAGCCAGGCAGTGCAAGGCTATCGGATCAGCCCTTATCTACAGGAGCTGATGGTATTTGCTGGTGTGCGTGAGGTGTATGCAGCTGGCAAGGTTCTCTTGGAGAGATTCTTGAGAATTCCAGTGAGCGCCTCTTCAATCTATAGGGTCACTGTCTCCACTGCTGAAAACCTGCCTGAGGACTGCCTCTATGACCCCCTCACTCAAGAAAGCGTCTATGCCCAAGTAGACGGCAGTATGCTACTCACCGATGATAAGTGGAAGGAGCGGGGCCGCCCGGCGGTGAAGGTAGGCAGCGTATTTGGATGTGATGCCCAAGTGGGGAAGCCGATTTAGATAACAGCCCCTACTGGGCCTATTTGGGAGCGCACCATGAGTTTTGTAAGCGATTTGAAGGCTTGCTTCCTGCTTTTCTCTCCATCATCTTTATCACCGATGGGGCAGAATGGATCAAGCAGTGGATGGATAGAAGCTATCCCAAAGCAGTGCAAATCCTCGATTTTTATCACGCTTTCCAGCACTTAGCCCAGAGCGTTTATGGCTTGATACTGCCCGCTGATTGGTTGCTTACTCAAAAGAAACTGCTCTTGGAGAGTAAGTTAGATACCCTGATCGAGAATGTAAAAGCTTTGAAGTACCTCAGTGAAGAAAAACAAGAGAAGCTCATCAACTATTATGAACATAACCGCTATCGAATGGATTATGCTGCTTACCGGCAGGCCGGGTACTGTATTGTATCAGGAGCAATTGAGACAGCCCATAAAACCCTCATCCAAGAGCGTATGAAAAGAAGTGGGCAGATCTGGTCCCCTAAAGGAGCACAGGAGTTGCTTAAACTAAGGGTGGCTTTCAAAAGTAACCACTTTCAAAAGGTAACCGACACCATTTGCAAAGCCGCCTGATGGCAAAATAGCTCTAATTAGCCTGCCTGTGGACCCATGTTTTTTTGAAATGCACCCATCGTTTCCTCAAGCATTTGAGTACGAATTTCAATTCCACTCAGGTACGATTAGAAGCCGGACCAATTAAGCCACCAGCAAATCAATCATTATAATTTCAATTCCACTCAGGTACGATTAGAAGCGACGAAAACCATCCCTTGGAGCCTGATTTGAAACATTTCAATTCCACTCAGGTACGATTAGAAGCACGACAGCCTGGAACAGCCTTGCCTATCTGGACACATTTCAATTCCACTCAGGTACGATTAGAAGGAGCTTATAAGCCACCTCCAGCTTCACGAATTCGGTTATTTCAAGTCCACTCAGGTACGATTAGAAGTCTGCTGCAAATGACTGGC
>JANMZB010000564.1:0-10926 GCA_031382725.1 Sphingobacteriaceae bacterium
AAACGTGCCTATTCCGGAAAAAATGACCGGAAATATTCTCATCTAAATGAGATCTGCTTTTAAAATCCTTTTTATCCTCCTGCTTGCTGGCTGCGTCAATAAGCAGGAGGATATTTCAAACACACCTCCATATTTCGACCTCAAAGCCTATTTTGAAAAGGAAGCAATAAGATTGCAAACGCAAGGTCCTTTACTTACAAAAACAGTAAGTCAAAATGGTGAGTCTGAAAAAAAGGAAATTAAAATCACGGATTGGAAATCAGAGTTTGGATTTTTCACGGCTTCAGATATTAATAAACCTGCCTGGAGGGATAGTTATCAGGTGATCAAAAATGGAAATCAGATTATTTATCTGTCAAAAGATAATGGGCTAAGAACTCAAAAAATTGAGATCAATCGTAACCCACAAGGCGGTATTAAACAAATCACCATCCTCAATAAAACTTCTAATATCTTATATACTTCTACCGAAGAACTCAACTATTATCCTGATTCCTTGTATACTATCAACAAACAGCAAAAAGTTCTGTTAAACAGCCTTAACACCTATCAGATCAAATCAGAATTTACTAACGCAACGTCAAATAAATGATTTGTCAGTTCGTTTAATGACGTATATGAATCAAATTCTTAAAGGAGCAATTGCAATCTTAACCTTCGCATCTTGTACTGCTACCCAGGAAAGCACTGAAAAGAAAACCATTCCTCCACCAGTTGTTACGAAAACTGTTGAAAAAAATTCACTTGTAGAAGTTGTCGATTTCCAAAAAGAGTTTCTTAAACAGTTAAATAAACTCAGAGCAGAAGGCTGTAAATGTGGGGACAAATATATGCCCCCTGCCCCCCCACTTAGCTGGAATGTTCAATTACAATTAGCGGCTTTGGGCCACGCGCAAGACATGGCAAGAAATAAATATTTTAGTCATGTAAGTAAAAGTGGGACCAAAATAAAGGATCGTATAACGGCTTCTGGGTACACGCCGAATGGTTTTCAAAGTTTCACCATTGGGGAGAATATTGCCTTTAACCAAAGAAGTATTAAAGAAGTGATGAAAGGCTGGAAAGAAAGTCCCAGCCATTGCAAAAATCTAATGAGCCCGGCCTTTATAGAGGTGGGAATTGCAATGCAAAATTATTATTGGGTGCAAGATTTTGGTGGAAGGATTCCTTTTAAGAAAAGGTAATTCATTACTCAATAAGAGATTTTAAATCCTCATAAATAAATTTACCAACTACAGATTAGCCATATAAACTTTAGCTTTTTTCATTTCATCTGCAATATCTTTTCTGCCCGGATTAGCATCTAACAAACGTTGTAAATCATTAATACAAGATTTGTAAGAATTCGAAGCAGCAGCTTTATCGTAAACTTTAGGATCTTTTTGACCTTTCAGAATAGCATGATCCCGGTAGGCAATTGCACGATTTTGATATAACTTATTGTCATCCGGACTTAATTCAATCGCCTTCGAATAATCTTTTACGCTGGCAGCTAAAATTCTTTCCCGCTCTAGCGGAGTAAGCGTACTACCCATTTGTGCACCTAAATAATTACGAACCTTGCCGCGATAATAATAAGCTGAAACATCATTAGGTCGCAATGAAATTACTCTTCCAAACGTGCTGATAGCTTTTTGAAATTGACCTGAATGATAATAAGAATAGGCAAGCATGTAAAGCACATCAGCATTATTCGCCTCAGCCGGCAATGCTTTTTCCAGATGAACTACGGCATTTTTGAAGTCTTTATCTAAAACCGCTTTGTTTCCCAATTGGACGTAAGGATTAACTGGCTCTGATTTTTGAGCTTTAGAAATTCCTGTAAAAAGAAGCAGTAGAGAAAAAAAACACGTAAGTAATTTCATTTTATCTTGATTTATTGGCTAAAACGCGGTAATACACAATTCCATTATCGCGCCAAATAATTTCTATTATAACGATTTAAGGAATGTTATAATACACAAGGTTAAATATTTTGTTTCTTTGTTTAAAGAAAACTTAACATAAGCTGACTTTTTAACAGCATAATGATGAGTTTTGCTTTTCATTTTTTTATACAGCCGATTGGCATAAGCATTGCGCTGTAGGTGCTTTTAAATCTTACACACATTTCAAATAGAATTCACTGTCAATATGACGTTGAGAAAGGATATGCATGAGCAACTTTGATTTTAATCAAACATTACCCATAATAAACGAGGATACCGAATTTTTTCCATTAATGTCTCAGGAGGATGAGGAGGAGATGAACAATGAGGAGACTCCTGAAATCTTATCAATATTGCCACTTCGAAACACTGTTTTGTTCCCGGGTGTTGTAATTCCGATTACGGTTGGCAGAGATAAATCAATTAAACTTATCAAAGATGCATACAAAGGTGATCGCACAATTGGGGTAGTTTCTCAGAGAGATGTTGCCGTTGAAGACCCAACTTATGATGAATTAAACAGCGTTGGTACGGTTGCACTCATTATTAAAATGCTGCAAATGCCTGATGGCAGCACTACCGTGATTATACAGGGGAAACAACGCTTCCGTTTAGGCGAAGCTGTACAAAGCGAGCCCTACATCAAAGCGTCTATCAATAAATTTGAGGAAATTAAACCCAAAGTTGATAAAGAATTTAAAGCGGTAGTTGCTTCTGTTAAAGAACTGGCCATGCAGATTATACAGCTTTCGCCGAATATTCCCAGCGAAGCGGGTATCGCTATCAAAAATATTGAGAGCACTTCCTTTCTGATCAATTTTATCTCTTCCAACATGAATGCTGATGTTTCGGCAAAGCAGCAAATGCTGGAGGTAGCAAATTTGCACGAACGTGCTAGAATGGTTTTGGAGCATCTCAGCATCGAAATACAGATGCTCGAACTGCGCAATCAGATCCAAATTAAAGTACGTACCGATTTGGATAAACAACAACGCGATTACTTTCTTAATCAGCAATTAAAAACGATACAGGAGGAACTTGGCGGCAATTCACCCGACCTTGAACTTGATAACCTCCGCAAACGTTCGATCAAGAAAAAATGGTCGGCGGAAGTTGCAACCCATTTCGCTAAAGAACTTGATAAACTTGCCCGCATGAATCCCGCGGCAGCGGATTATTCTGTACAGGTAAATTACCTGGAATTATTACTGGATTTACCCTGGAACGAATTCACTAAAGACAATTTCGATTTAAAACGCGCTGAAAGGATTCTTGACAAAGATCATTTTGGTTTAGATAAAGTGAAGCGCCGCATAATCGAATACCTGGCTGTTCTTAAACTTAAGAATAACATGAAGGCGCCGATTTTATGCCTGGCGGGCCCTCCGGGAGTTGGTAAAACTTCTCTAGGCAAATCTATCGCGAAAGCGTTGGGGCGTAAATATGTAAGAATGGCTTTGGGCGGTATCCGGGATGAAGCTGAGATTCGCGGCCATCGTAAAACATATATCGGTGCCATGCCGGGGCGAATTATTCAATCGCTTAAAAAGGCAGGCGCGGCAAATGCAGTATTTGTATTAGATGAAATTGATAAAGTAGGAAATGATTTCCGTGGTGATCCATCTTCTGCCTTGCTCGAAGTTCTCGATCCAGAGCAGAACAATGCGTTTTATGATCATTATGTAGAATTAGACTTTGATTTATCGAATGTGATGTTTATCGCTACCGCGAACTCCTTAAGCAACATTCAGCCGGCCTTGCTCGACAGGATGGAAATTATCGAGGTAAATGGTTACACCGTTGAAGAGAAAATTGAAATTGCCAAGCAGCATTTACTTCCGAAACAACTCGAACAACACGGATTAAAAAAGAAAGATGTTCTTCTTAAACCGAATGTAGTCGAGAAAATCATTGAAGAGTATACACGTGAATCTGGTGTTCGCGGACTGGAGAAGAGAATTGGCTCTGTCGTAAGAGGTGTGGCTACAAAAATTGCTATGGAAGAAGAAGTTACTTCGGCAGTTAGCAAAACTGATGTTGAGCGAATTTTGGGTGCGCCAATGTTTGATAAAGATTTATACGAAGGCAACGAAGTTGCGGGTGTAGTTACCGGTTTAGCCTGGACTCAGGTAGGTGGCGATATTTTATTTATTGAAGCCAGTTTAAGTCCGGGAAAAGGGAAACTTACCATGACCGGAAATCTTGGTGATGTGATGAAAGAATCGGCGGCAATTGCTATGGCCTATCTTCGTGCCCACTCGGCAAAATTTAATATTGATCATCGCTTATTCGACCTTTGGGATGTGCATGTGCATGTGCCGGCTGGCGCCACTCCTAAAGATGGCCCTTCGGCCGGAATCACAATGCTTACGGCATTGACTTCAGCTTTTACTCAACGGCGCGTTAAACAACACCTGGCCATGACTGGCGAGATAACACTTAGGGGAAAAGTATTGCCTGTTGGTGGTATAAAAGAAAAAATTCTGGCGGCGAAGAGAGCCAATATCAAAGAAGTAATTCTTTCAAAATCAAATGAGAAGGATATTTTAGAGATTAAGGAAGATTATATTAAGGATCTGAAATTTTATTACGTGAAGGAAATGAAGGATGTGATCGAATTAGCTTTAACAAATGATAGGGTTAAAGATGCTGTGGATTTAACGGTTAAAGAGCCTGTAACACCTGTCGTCTTGAATTAATAAAATTTGATATACCTTTAAAGCTTAATCTAAACCTGATATGAAAAAAATTTCACTAACCCTAAGTCTGCTGGTTTCAGTTTCCTTCTCTTTTGCTCAGCAAATTGCAGATTCAAAAGCCGACAGTCTACAAAAGGCAGCAGAAAACACACGCGCCAGAAATATATATGTTGAGTTGGGAGGGCCTGGCCTAATTTATTCAGCAAATTTTGATAGCCGATTTGCTAAAAAACGCGATGGTTTAGGAGGGCGAATTGGCGCCGGATATCTTAATGATGATGAACAAAGCATTTTTACTCTACCAGTGGGATTAAACTACCTTTTAGGAAATGGCAAACATTACTTTGAAATGGGATTAGGTGCTACCTTTTTAGCATATAAAAATGAATTATCCAGAACTTATTATGATCAGTATTCTGGCAGCAGTGTTACTTTTGAAAATGATAACGAGTATTATGGTGTTAATAATAACGGGGTATTAGGAACAATGACATTCGGTTACCGCCTTCAGCCAACGCCGAGCGGGTTTAGTTTTAGAGCCCAGTTTAATACCCTTTTTGGTTATGGTAATTTTACACCCTTTGGTGGTTTAAGTCTGGGATATACATTTTAGTAGCTAATTGCTTTAAATCCTGCAACTTTCATTGCAGGATTAGTTTTTAAAACGTATGGTTAAAGCTGTATCTGTTATACTCATTTTGCTCTTATTTACCCTAACTGCATCAAGCCAGACCTCAAACTTCAAAAACGAATTCGGCTTCCGTAGCGACAACGATTCTTTTCTTGGAGTCGGACAAGACAGATACTACACAAATGGCCTTTTTTTAAGCTTCAGACACGCTCTGAAGCAAAATCCGGAGCGAACAACTTTAGCAAAGAAGATCTACGAAATCGAAGCCGGCCATTACATGTTTAACCCACAAACCGGTCAGATTACCAACATTTCACAGGTAGACAGGCCATTCGCAGCCTATTTGTATGCGGGTGTAAAACTAAACCTGATCTATAAAAACGAACAAAGTTTTGAGATTTTCTTAAATGGGGGTACTGTTGGTCCGAATGCGTATGGAAAAGAAGTACAGGAAGATTTACATGATGCGATCGGCTTTTACAAAATAAGCGGATGGGAATATCAGGTTAATAACGAAACAGGAATTAACGCAGCTTTAAAATACTCCAGACTTATTTCTCGTAAAGGTGGTAACGATTTTAGCCTCCAGAATTACGTTAACATTGGGAATACCTTTTCCGGCCTAGGTGCCGGAGTGCTTTTTAGAACCGGGCGTATCAATTCTTTCTTAAATTCGGTAAGCAATAACAGCAGAATATCCAACTCACTTAACGACACTATTCCCGCAAAGGAATTTTTCTTTTTCACAAAGCCAATGTTAAACTTTGTAGCATATGATGCTACTGTGCAGGGAGGATTATTTACTGATGATAAAGGACCCGTTACTTTTGGCCCTAGGAGATTTCAGTACTCACAAGAATTAGGAGTTAATTATGCTGTGAAACGTTGGACTCTAAATTTCTCTGTTACGTTCAAATCCAGAGACGACAAAGAACAAAAAGCACCGCATCAATATGGCTCTGCACTTATTTATTACCGATTTTAACCTAAAAATCTAAGTTCCCTTTTTTACGGTTTAGTTTTTTAACAGCTGTTATTTGTTTGTTTTTGAGCCTCTGCTCTTTGGCCCCTTTCGTGGGTTTAGTTTTCTTTCTTCGCTTCGGAATAAATAATGCGCTCTTTAGTAAAAAGTAAAGTTTACTTAATGCTTTCTCCTTATTTAAATACTGACTTCTTTCTTCTTCACAAATCACCTGTATTAATCCATCCGCATTCATCCTGTTAATAAGTTTATGCTTTATCAGGTCTTTCTGGGTAGAATCGAATATGAGGGAATTCAGGTAATCAAAGTTTAATTCGACTTTGCTTGATACTTTATTCACGTTTTGTCCACCCTTACCGCCACTTCGTGAGGTTTTGAAAGTGATATTTGGCAACAAGTCCTCAATTCTAAACTCCATACTCAAAATAACAAAAATTAATACTCTAAGTAAAACATGATATGTTCACAAATATTAGCTGCAAACAATATATTTGCTAAAATGAATCACAATATTGTAGTGGCTATTGATGGCTATTCGTCTTGCGGAAAGAGCACCCTTGCTAAGGCCCTTGCGAAAAAACTTCACTTCATTTATGTTGATAGCGGCTCGATGTACCGTGCTGTAACGCTATATTTTCAAAGAAAGAAAATAGATATTACCAATGAGCATGATGTAACAGAAGCTTTAAAGGATGTTCATTTAAATTTCCATTCGAAAGATTACCAAACTCATATCACCTTAAATGATGAGGAAGTATCAGAGGAAATCCGAAATATGCCTGTATCAGAAATGGTAAGCGAAGTAAGCGCCATTAAAGTGGTTAGAAAAGAAATGGTAAAACAGCAGCAGCGCATGGGCAGATCCAAAAACATTGTAATGGATGGACGTGATATCGGGACCACGGTTTTCCCGGATGCTCAGGTAAAAATTTTCATGACCGCCGATCCGAAAATAAGAGCGGAAAGACGTTTTAAAGAATTAAGTGCTAAAAATCAAGACATAACCCTTGAAGAGGTTTTCGAGAATCTGGCACACCGCGATTATCAGGATACTACCCGCAAGGAAAGCCCGCTAACCCGAGCAGAAGACGCATTAATTTTAGATAATACCGAATTGACTGAACAGCAGCAACTCGAATTTGCCTTAGAATATATAACACCCCTGTTAAGGAATAAATAACTTTTTATTACTTTTTCAATTCGTTAAAACTTTCCACCAAAAATCAGGTTTCTTCGTGTGAAAGGTTAAATCTTTCGGAACGGCTTTTGCATGAAGCATCTATAAGTCGTTGCTTACTATGAAAATAGCAATATCAACCATAGGAACCAGGGGCGATGTACAACCATACGCCATACTCGGCAAGGCATTAGCTGCCCGTGGTCATGATGTTACTTTATCAACAGCTAAAAACTTTAAAGATTTAGTAGAAGGTTATGGAATAAATTTTCATCCTATAGATGTTGATTATCAGGAAATCTTGAATTCTGATGAAGGCAAAA
Source organism: Sphingobacteriaceae bacterium (assembly GCA_031382725.1). Taxonomy (GTDB): domain Bacteria; phylum Bacteroidota; class Bacteroidia; order Sphingobacteriales; family Sphingobacteriaceae; genus Paradesertivirga. The sequence continues at coordinate 7,741 of JANMZB010000564.1, forward strand.
AAATCTTGAAAGCCAATCTTTTTGCCATACAACGCAACCTGGATAAACTTATTTATCCATTAATAGAGGCCTCACTTAACGAGTGTTATCAACTAGCACAAAACAGCGACCTCTTCATCTACAGGCCCAAAACACTTTCCGATGTCTTTACCGGACAGCTTAAAACTAAAGCGGTAAGGGTTGCTGTCGTTCCGGCAATGGAAGAAACGGCTGCATTTCTCAACCCGATATTAAGTGGATTCTGGCTTCCGGGTTTTATGAATAAGTGGAGTTATAAGTGGGTGAATTTGAGATATCGTGTTTTAAGAAAGCCCATTAATCATTTTTGTTTACAAAACGGGCTTCAGGAGCATAAGCCAAAAATTAAATATAATATCCCATCCATTTATGGGATAAGTGAGCACTTCCTCGAGCGCCCTAAAGACTGGTCAAAGGCACACCAATTAACGGGCTTTTGGTTTCCTGATACAAAAACGGAATTATCCGATGATTTGGTTCAATATTTAGATGCTGGTGATCCTCCTATTTTAATCACTTTTGGCAGTATGCCTGTGAAAAGAGACATAGTCGCTATGATTATACAAACTGCCTCAGAAATAAATGAGCGCTTTTTGATTGCAGCTTGCTGGAGCGATTGGGATATTCCTGAAATTGAACCTAACAGCAATATAAAGATAATTTCATCAGTGCCATTTGAATCGCTGTTTCCCCGGGTGAAGGCAATTGTGCACCATGGAGGGATTGGGACTACGGCAGAATGTTTAAGAGCCGGCAAGCCAATGTTCGTATGCCCGGTTTTATATCCTGTGGGAGATCAATATTTTTGGGGAGATTTAGCCTATAAAAAAGGCTTGGGTGTTAAGCCGGTTCCGGTGTCGCGACTTACACCTGGTATTTTTAAAGAAAGAATTACTCAGCTTACCGGCAACCAATCATTGCAGTTAAACTGTAATGAAATGGCTGAAAAACTTGCTTCTGAAGATGGAATTGCAAACGCCGTTAAATTAATTGAAGAAGGAATTTAACTCCCTTCTTCCTTATAATCCGTATTACTTAAGCTTTCGTTATCAAATGCCTGCTCGTCTAAGGGGCCTTGCCAGGTCATTCCATTATCCTTGTTTCCGGTTTTAAAACCATCATTTGCCGGCAAAGCAGTAGCGTTAACATCAGCTTTTTGAGCACTAACTTCGTCCTCGTTTTTGTTTATTTCGGAATTATTATTATCTGGATTGTTCATGTTTTACATTAAGGTATAATACAGTAACATCCAATCAGGTGGTAGGTTTCACAAAAGATATAAATGATTGTAGGATAGATAATCTAAATCTTTAGATTAAAAGACAGATTAGTTCCTTTTGAGCTTAAACCCTAGTAATAACTTGTTCGGTATTTTATCACCGGAAAAATTTATCTTGAATTTCAGGGTATAAGTATACTTTTCCGTTGTTACTCCTAGATCTGACAAGAAATAACAGATACTCCAAGCCGCTAAAACTTAAGTTTAACAAGGGAATTAAAAGGCAGTATAATAAATTGCTAAAAAAAATTCATAAATTAGCCCCCAGCTCTCGATATTAGAACCCTTATAACAATTCAAGAAATGGGAAAACTACTAATTCTAGTAGCCGTAATTTGGACTAGTTGCGGAACAGCAACGTCCTATCGTAACGTGCAAATAATCAAAACAGGAGCCATGGAAAGGGCTATAATGTTGCGATCGGATAGCAAGAGCATGCTTCCTGGAGACACGGTTCAACTTCGCAAAGCTGGCCCTCACAAGTGGTCTCAGAATTACATTTCGTATCCTGATACCGTTCGCTTTGAGCAGTCTAATCGCGCAGAATTTGCTGTGCAATATGCGAAAGCAAAAATTATCGACTAATAATTTAATTTCGATTTTCGTCAAGTAGCTTTTCCTAAAAAGGGATTTGCTATTCGTCTGTTGTCTCTTCAAAATTGAATCTGGAAGAGGTGTTTCATGCAATACCTTACTTTCTAAACGTATATCCATCACTATCGAGCCTTGTATCGGTACTTGGCTTGTGCGTGGTTCTAAATGTGTTGGTCTTTGCATTCTTTTCGATTTCTGTATACATACAATATGCTCACCTTTTTTTATGAAGTGAAACCCCTGGTCGATACTGAAAAAGAAGCCTACGTCTTTCAATTTTAATTACTAAACAGTTTTATACGTAGCGATTTTTTGCTGGTTACATTTTTTTTAAAAAATATTTTATTTTTTTTAATAGGAATACAAAGACTGCTATAAAGACCCCTTAAGATGCTTTAAATGGGCAAACGTAGATATCCCTATAGTCGAAATCCCTTAGCTAAATTATCAATCATGTCACTGTGGAAGCACTTCTTCCGCATGATTTCCGGGATAATTGTATGATGTATTATATTACAATTAAGTTTTTCAGAATTATAGCACTGCAACACAGCACTATAGAAATTAAATATTCCAAAAAAACTCTTTTGTTTAAAAATGTATTTCTATACCTTTGCAGTCCTGATTAAAAAATCGGGAAAAGGAGAAAAATTAATTAATGGCCAAAAAACAAGAAGCAGAAAAGGAGTTAATCGCTAAATCAGCAGAACTTCTTGGCGAAGAAACCACAAGGGTTACGGAAAAAGAAAACATTGAATCAGAAGCTGATTCAATGTCAATTGAAGACATTAAGTCTAAAACGCTAATCACTCCATCGGGAGATTTCGATTGGGATGCAAGCGACAAAGGATTTGGCAATTACAGCCAGGAAGAGCGTTCAAAGCTCGAGCAAATGTATGCAGGTACTTTTAACCAGATTAATAAAGGTGAAATTATCAGTGGTATTGTTGTTAATATTAACAGCAAGGATGTGATACTAAACGTTGGTTTTAAATCAGACGGTATGGTTTCTCTATCTGAATTCCGCGATACGCCTGATCTTAAAATCGGTGATTCGGTTGATGTATTTGTAGAATCACAAGAAGATCTTAATGGACAATTGGTTCTTTCACGCAAACGTGCAAAAACTCAACGGTCTTGGGAGCTTATTAACGAAGCTCTTGAAAATGACATCATCATTAATGGTTATGTTAAAAGCCGTACAAAAGGTGGTCTTATTGTTGATATTATGGGTGTTGAGGCTTTCTTGCCAGGCTCTCAGATTGACATAAAACCAATTCGCGACTACGATATTT
>JANMZB010000579.1:0-11204 GCA_031382725.1 Sphingobacteriaceae bacterium
GTTTCCCGAGTGTGATATATTGAAATCTATATTTGTGCTTTCAAGATAGGGGCGACCAAATACTGAACGTTTTAAGTCGATTAATTTACATTTCAATCGCAGATCTTTCAAGCCTTCTATAAGCAGTAACTTACCGAATAAAGAAGCTTGTGCATCATGCCGGTATCTAAACTTTAATATAGGTTCACTTATTTCCAAAGTTAAGAGGTTCAGTTAGGTGTAGTAGCACGAGTCGTTTTGGAGGGCTGCCGCATTTGCATAGTAAATTTTAATCACCGGATTAAGGTAAGGAAGTTTTTCTGGTGGGTTTCTTTATCACTCTATAAAGGAAAGAATGTGTTTACATAATATGTCCTGTTGTTTCACTATATTAATACCAGGCTTATTATCACCTAATTGTGAGCCATAATAACCAAATTGCGAATGGTTGCCTCCTGTAATCTCAATGAATTTGGTGGAAGGCGGCAGCAACCGCTTGTTTTTATTAATAGCATTTACAGTAGCAACACCATCATTAGAGCCATAAATTTTCATAATTTGAACTTTTGAACCAGATATATCAAAATCACGGGGATGAGTTGTGCCTATAAGAACTAATTTATCAATCAGGTTAGGATACTCATATATAAATTGAGCTGCGGTCATGGCACCTTTGGAGTGACCAGCCAGTATATATTCTTTAGTCGAATCCCTCAATAATCCCAGTTCGATAGGTTTTTTATAGCCATACCCTGCAAATCTGAAAGGCATCTTAATTATTAGAGACTTATGTCCCTTATCTGCAATCTTCCTGCATAAAGGAGCGTAAGCTTTAGGATCTACCAACGCTCCAGGGTAAAAGATAAATACTTTTTGATAAGGCGTTAATGGTTCGAATAGGATGTAATCGCCTGTAATTTTTACCTGCGTATCTTCTGTGCTTTTGAAAACACTGTCGGGAATGTTTTTCGCTTGATAAGAAATTCCCACATTTACTATAAAGAGCAAACCAGCAACAATCCATACAATAAAAATAATCTTTATTATTTTAGGTTTCATTTGAATAATGTTTATCCTAGGAGACTATTTCCTGTGATTAATTCTTTTATTAATTAAGCTGATACTATCTAGTATAGCTTTGTTTTGTTTTTTCAAAGAGTCGATCTGTGAGTGTAGTTCTTCATCTCTAAGTTGTGATCTTCCTTCCGGTGAAGAAGGTTTTCTGCAAGAATAAAGTAATACAATTGGTATAATTATTCAGCTTTTCATATTTAGTTATTTATAGAAGATAAGAAGATTAAAAAACCTTTTGTTATGAATTTAAGTCAAAGTTAGTATTTGTGCATTTAGTTTGTGTTAATTTTTAATTCTTTTTTGTTTGGATTAAAGAAAGATTTATACTTTAGCTGCATGATGAGCGAATCACAAAGTTGATTTGATAATATAATACTACTCTGTTTCTTAAATAATGCTAAAGTTGTGACAAGCTGTTAGCGAAGCTATATCTTGCAGATGCTTTACTTATAATTACCTTATTAAAAAATACTTTTATCTACATCATTATGCATAATACCCCTAGCGACAAAATCATTACCGGTATCTTTTATAATTATCCTGTTCGAAACGAAAATTCGACGTTAGCTGTTTCTACCTTTAATCTACCTTTAAAGTATTAGACAATGGAGTGACTGAAAACGCAACTCCCTCTACCTACCCAACTACCTTAACTTTTGGAATTTATAATATTGACAGGCTGCTAGCAACGGTTTAGCTTGACAGTGCCTTTAATTCTAATTATTGATAGGCGTGGCGTAGCTGCGTTTACAATTATCCTATTGAAAACACCTTAATCTACATCATATGTTTACTAGCAAGAGCGACAGCATTCATTACTGGTATGTTATTTATACCTATCCCTGTTTTGAAAAGAAGATTGAAAGTTCTTTATTAAAAAAGAACATTACCTGTTTTCTTCCTTTAAAAAGAAATATAAGACAATGGAGTGATCGGAAAAAAGTCGTCCACAGCCCGCTTTTTCCAAACTACCTATTTGTTCATACCACCCCGGCCCAAAGGTTCGACTTGTTAAGTATCTATGGAGTGAGCAAATTTATTACTTTTAATGGAAAGCCTGTATTTGTATCTGATAATGAAATAAATACCATCAGAAAGATATCTAATTCTGAATTAATAATAGAAAGATTTGTGGAAAAAGGCGATATAGTTCAAATTGTAGACGGTCCGTTTACAGGCCTTGAAGGGGTGGTGTTTGAGCGTAAAGGAAAAACGCGTATTGGTGTAAAAATTGAATCTATTAATCAGTTTTTATCTATTGAAGTGTGCCAAAGTTACCTAAGAAGTATACATTCATCGTCTATGGTACTTAAGTAAAGATTTACTTTCGTTCATGTTATTCCCTTGTAATTTACAACCACTTATGAAATTATCATAATTTATTTATGTTACAAAAAATACTTGTATCCTGGAACCAGTTTTTAGCGGACTGTTTGAGCAATTTAAATCATCCGGTGGCTATTTTATTACTTCAGATAGTTACCGTCATTATTGTGGCCCGATTTTTCGGATTTGTGTGTCGTAAAATTGGTCAACCGGTTGTAATTGGAGAAATTGTTGCAGGAATCCTCCTTGGGCCATCTTTTTTAGGGATGTATTTCCCAGACTTTTCTACTTTTCTTTTTCCAGCATCATCCTTACATAACCTGGAACTGCTGAGCCAGTTAGGACTAGTGTTATTTATGTTTATAGTAGGGATGGAACTAGATTTCAGAGCCATTAAGATTAAAACAAGTCATGCGTTAATTATTAGTCATGCCAGTATCGCAATACCTTTTGCCATGGGTGTTGCTTTAGGATATTTTCTTTACCAGCAGTTTGCTCCCGAAGGGATTAGTCCTCTTTCATTTGGTTTATTTATAGGAATAGCGATAAGCATTACTGCTTTTCCAGTATTAGCACGTATTGTGAAAGAAAGAAACATGTCGAAAACAAGGTTAGGAATGCTTGCAATTACTTGTGCCGCCGTTGATGATATTACAGCATGGTGCATACTCGCTGCGTTAATTGCTATTGAAAAAGCAGGTTCGTTTTACAGTTCGTTATATGTAGTTCTTATTTCTGTAGCTTACGTATTATTTATGATTAAAGTTATGCAGCCATTTCTACGGGAAATAGGAGAGATATATTTTAGTAATTCCAGTTTAAAGTCGCATATCATAGCATTGTTTTTCATTATTTTATTTATTTCAGCTTTTTCTACCCAGTTATTAGGTATCCATCCCTTGTTTGGAGCTTTTATGGCGGGCCTAGTGATGCCCACGAAGCTTAATTTTAGAAATATCTTTATAGAAAAGATGGAGGATACGGTGCTCGTGCTTTTGTTGCCGTTGTTCTTCGTGTTCACAGGGTTAAGAACACAGATAGGTTTGTTGCGAGACCCTGTACTATTACAAACCGCTGGTATAATCATAATGGTCGCTATTGCCGGAAAATTTTTGGGTAGTGCTGTAGCAGCCAGATTGGTCGGACAGAATTTGAAAGATAGTCTTATTATCGGAGCGCTAATGAATACTAGAGGTTTGATGGAACTTGTCGTCTTAAACATTGGTTACGATTTAGGGATTTTAAATCCGGAGGTTTTTTTAATGATGGTGATTATGGCTTTGGTTACCACCTTTATGACAGGGCCTGCTTTAAATGCTATTGACCGTTGGGTACCAAGCAAAGGACAGGAACCAGAGCTGGGACTTGAGTATTTACCTGAAAACTTGCTTACTAAAGAAGTGGATAGCTTTTGATGAGAACAATGTATTTCTAAGCCACTTTATAACATACCTATTTTGCGCTTAATTATTATTTCAAATAGGCTGCCCGTAACCGTAGTAAAAGAAGAGGAAGTGCTGACCTTACGTCCAAGTGCTGGTGGACTGGCCAGTGGCTTAACACGCTATCTTAACTCAAAAGCAAGAGGAAAAATAGTAGAAGACTATATATGGATAGGATGGCCAGGAGTTTATGTAGAAGATAAATTCAAGGATGATTTAGCTAATGTGTTACTAAGAGATCATAATTGCCACCCGGTTTTTTTGGAAAAAGCTGAAATAGAAGGATTTTATTCGGGTTTTTGCAACAAGACTATTTGGCCATTATTTCACTATTTTTCTGATAAAACTGAGCTTAATCCTACTTCGTGGGAACAATATAAAGCCGTTAATTACTTGTTTGCTGCAGCCGTTGATATGGTGATCTGTAAAGAGGATATTATTTGGGTGCATGATTACCACTTAATGTTATTGCCTCAAATATTACGAGAAAAATATCCCACAGCTTTAATAGGTTTCTTCCTTCATATACCATTTCCTGCTTATGAAATGTTTAGATTGTTAGCATCTAACTGGCAAGCTGATTTATTAATGGGGCTTTTGGGCGCAGACATAGTAGGTTTTCACACAGCAGAGTATGTTCAGCACTTTAAGATTTGTCTTTTAAAAGTAAAAGCGCTTGAAAGTAAAGACAATAAGTTATTTGTTGATGAAAGAGTGTTAAAGGTCGCCTGCTTACCAATGGGAATTGATTTTAACTATTTCTTTCAGACAGCAAAAAGTATCAGAAATAAGCGGAGTGTAACAGCGCTGCAAAAGTCGTTCAATCATAATAAATTAATTTTATCTATTGACCGACTTGATTACACAAAGGGTATTATTGAACGACTTTTAGCTTTTGAGAACTTTTTGGAATATTATTCCCAATGGCATAATAGAGTAAATATGATGCTTATTGTTGTTCCCTCAAGAACAGAAATAGACTGCTATTGCATGCTAAAATCAGAAATAGATAGCTTGGTTGGTAGAATTAATGGTAAGTTCAGTAGTACACAATGGATGCCCATATCTTACTATTATAAACAGTTTAACGCTGAAGAGCTGGTTACATTATATTCTGCCAGCGATATAGCTATGCTCACGCCGGTGCGTGATGGAATGAACTTAATTGCCAAAGAATACATCGCCTCAAGATCCAATCACACTGGTGTATTGATTTTAAGTAAAAGGGCAGGAGCAAGCAATGAATTACAAGAAGGGTTGCTGGTGAATCCAGAACACACTTTTGAGCTTACAGATGCACTACTTACGGCATTAACATTAACCGAAAAAGAACAGGCAAGGAAAATACTCACAATGCAGCAAAGACTAAAAGCCTATGGCATTAAAAGTTGGGTGGAAGATTTTTTGCTTGAAGTAATTGAAATAAGGAGTGAAAACGTTTTTCAGAAAAGGGCTAATGAAGAGATAGTTGACATAGCTTAAGCAGTAAGCTGATTTATTTGACTGAGAAGTTTGTGAATAAAACCTAAAACGTATCAGAAAAGTTCTATTATGAGTAGTTGAGCCATTTGACAATGGAAAGATTCTGAACCGAATTTACCTTATTAAACCCCTGAGTTCTTAGGTGGCCTTCTAAAATGAAAGCATTATTTTCGTCTACGCATCCGCCTAAAGTCTTTTCTGTATCCTACCAAATTTCTAACTGGTAATCTTTATAGTTAAAATACCAAGTAAGAAATTATTTGACCGATAGTTTACCGGTAACATAAACCGTATGCTAATCTAATTGAGTTGGTACATGAGCATAAATGGTGGATTTCTTGGCTTTACATCACCTATGAGAATATTTCGAACCAAATCGAAAGCGTCTTATCGTTCCCACTTGTTTAGAACATATTAGGTCTGATCATTAGTATTAACGTGTTTAGCGATTAGAATTTACAGAATAAAACAAGAAAAAGCCATGCATAATCACTGAAAATCAGTATTTTAATAGTGTTAATCATCACAAAAACGCTATTAAAACTATGCATGACCTAAAGACGAATTTCGACAAAATATTAGGCATTGTTAAAACCACTTTAATGAACGATTTAAATACGGACGGAAATTTACAGCACTATCCGAGAAAGCCCAAAATGACTGACAGCGAGATAATTGCCTTATCGTTGTGCCAGGAATGCCTGTCTATTGATAGTGAGAATTGGTTTTTGGCAAAGCTAAAAAGTGATTATTCCGGATTTTTTACTCAGTTAATTCATATTACCAATTATAACAAGAGGCGCAAAAGACTGGCCTTATGGACTCAGCAGGTCAATAAAGCACTTTCCTGCGGATTGCTACAGGATGAGAATGCTTTCATTGTAGACAGCATTTCCTGTCCCGGTATGTAAAACTGGCCCGGGAGCATCAGCTTAAAGCCTGTCGTCAAAACTTTGAAACGGCACCCGATAAAGGATATAGCGCCATCCACAAACAGTATTATGTAGGGTATAAGTTGCACCTGCTTATCGGGGTAAACGGGGTGTTTACCGATATAGAAATGACCAAGGCTAGTGTCCATGATTCGCAATACCTGAATGAAGTAAAATATTCAGGATTGAGCAAGAATGATTTCAAAAGTTGCTTCGGTAACACTTTTGCAGCATATTAACCACACCAATGGAAAGCCTTTGAATCATATTAAACATGCGCTGGCTACCTAAATTTCAATCGCTAAACACGTTAGTATAACTATAAATTCTTCTACCATAAACTTTGAAATGAATACAGGAGTAGCTATTTGGTTTACAGGCTATAGTGGTGCAGGTAAAACTACGATTGCCCAAGCACTGCATTTTTTTTTTTTAGAGCAGCATATACGAGCTGAAATTCTGGACGGAGATTCTCTCAGGGATAGTTTTTCAAAAGATCTCAGCTTTACACGACAGGATAGGGAAACTCAGGGCCTGCGAGTTGGATTTATTACCGAGCTTTTAGTTAAGCACGGCATTTTTGTGATTGTTTCTACCATTTCACCCTATCGTAACATACGTGATATGATGCGGGCCAGAATACCCCGTTTTTTTGAAGTATACATAAAATGCCCGCTGGACGAATGTGAGAAAAGAGATGTGAAAGGTTTATACAAAAGAGTTCGATCCGGTGATATAAAAAACTTTACAGGTATTGATGCTATTTACGAGGAACCATTAAATCCTGACATTATATGTTATACTCAAACCGAAAGCGTATCTGATTCTGTTGATAAAATCCTTTCTGTTTTGCAAGCTGCCGGACTTCTTGATGAAACTGTAGCCTTTCCCTACGGGAGTAATTCTGATAGGAGTAGTTAATAATAATAACTTAAAACCTTACCATGATAAAACAAAAATTATTCCTTTTGTTGTTTCCCGTTTTAATAGTAACAGGATTACAGGCTCAAACAAAATATTGGGTTTTTCTTACTGACAAAGACGACGCATTATATGTACCCTTCGTTTCGGAAAAAACGCTTTCCAACCGATTAATGTTAAATATAAAAGCTATCCAGTATACGGATTTGCCTGTAAAAAGACAGTATATCCGCCAAATCGGTATTTATGGAAAGATAATTCATCAATCCAAATGGTTAAATGCTTTATCAATGATTCTAACTAATAAGCAATACGAAGAAATTAGCCATTTATCCTTTGTTCAAAAGATAGTACCAATAAAATCATCTCTAAGGCTCGCAGGAACGCTTACTGATCAAACTGAAGAGCATCTATACTCCGCTATAGAACAGATAAACGGATATGAATTTGAAAAGGAGAATCTTACCGCCAAAGGAGTATGTATAGGTATTACAGATGGGAATTTTAGCGGAGCCGGTACCAATCCGTATTTAAGTGATGCATATTTAAGAGTGCGAGCTATTAAGGATTTTATTAAACAGGGCAGCAATATTTTTGAAGAGAGCGCTAAATTTTCAGACACTCATGGAACTGCTGTATGGCAATTGCTGGCAGGTAAGGATAAACTGAAAAATTCACTTTCGGGATTAGCAACACAGGCTACCTATTATTTGGCCCGAACCGAACATTCGGAGAAAGAATACCGGGGTGAAGAAGATTCGTGGGTGGCTGCTTTGGAATGGATGGATAGCCTTGGGGTACGTCTCATAAATACTTCTTTAGGATATTCAACAGGTTTTGATAATCCTGATGAAAATTATCTTCCAGTACATATGGATGGCCATACTTCAGTAATTGCCAAGGCTGCAGATATAGCAATTCAAGAGAAAGGGATGATTATAGTTGTGGCTGCCGGTAACGAAGGGAAGAATAAAGGATGGCATACTGTTTCGACTCCTGCTGATGTACATAGTGCAATTTCAGTGGGAGCAACAGATAGATTCAAACTAAAGGAAGGTAGCAGCTCTACAGGAGCCCCCAATAGCAGGTATCTCAAACCAGATATCGCCTGTTTTTCTTCAGGAGGAACATCTTTGGCAACCCCAATAATTACAGGAATAATAGCTTGTTTGTTACAAAAAGACCCTACTTTAACTAATCATAAAATAAAGGAGCTGCTGATGAGATCAGGTAGCTTATACCCATTTGCAAATAACTATCTCGGTTATGGAGTACCAAACGGGAAAAAGTTATTGCAATTATTAGCAAGCCAGAATAAAGAGCCTGCGCCTGTCCAACGTATCCATGTAAAAAACTTTTATATTCTACTAAAGGGTAAAGAGTATAGTAAAGGCACTTTTACTGTTTTCCATAAAAGCAACGAGCGTGATGTGTTAACGCAAAGTCTGTTGATACCTATAAAAGACGGTTTGATGATAGAACGAGCGGAGGGAGCACTATACACAACTGTATCTTCAAACAAAGGAACAATAGAAATCAAGTGGCAATAGTTAATCAAATAATTTTTCAATATGTATTTCAGAATAGTGTTTCTTTTATTTTTAATTCATGCTTTACTTTTTAAAAGCTTGTACGCGCAGAATAATCCACCAATTATAAGTAATATGAAAGTGGTAGCAGATACAGATGGCCGGCAACTTATAATTACCTATGATCTTAAAGATACTGAAGACAGCAAAATCAAAATTATGGTAAAAGCTTCTGATAAAAATAGCAACAAGTTTACTTCGGTTGCGGCAGCTACTCTTAAAGGTGATATAGGCTTGTTAGTTAGTCCGGGAAAAAGTAAGAAAATATACTGGACTTATCCCACTGCTATAAAGAACATCGAAGATTTTAAGATAAAGCTTATAGCTGATGATATGTATAAGATCAAAGCTGAAGAAATAATTAACAAGGTAAGCAGTCAGAGTTTATCAAGAGAAATCTCCAATATTTACGGTGTTAGGTCTCATGATAAGGAAAAACATCTAGTACAATTATATAAAGTAAGGAAACATATTGAAAACAGGTTTGTTGAAAACAATTTAACTACACTTAAGCAAAGTGCTACGTTAAAAGGAGTTAACATCGTCAATTTAATTGGTGAATTGGAAGGAGTGTATGATGAAACATCTTGTTTTATTTTGTGTGCTCATTATGATACCGATAGTAAAAGTCCGGGCGCTGACGATAATGGGTCAGGAGTAGTAGGAATGCTAGAGGCTATGAAGATTCTGTCGGGCTATAGCTTTAAAAAGACCATAAGATTTATTGGTTTTGATGGTGAAGAAATAGGTCATTTAGGTAGCAGAGTTTATGTAAAGGAGGCCAAAACTGATGCTTCTAGGCAAATAAAGGGTTTACTCAATTTTGATATGATCGGATATTATTCCAATCAGCCAAATAGCCAGAAAGTGCCATTTGGATATGATCAAATTTACCCTGAAGCAACAAAAACTATAGTCGAAAATAAGTTTAGAGGCGATTTTATTCTAAATACAGCTAATAATACATCAGTGTCATTAGGAAATGCATTTAAAAGTGCTTCAGCAAAGTATGTCCCAGGTTTGAAAGTGATTTCTTTAGTAGCAGTTGGAGACTGGAAATTTACTCCGGAGTTGAATGCCAGTGACCATATTCAGTTTTGGAAGAAAGGATATAACGCGCTTCAAATTGGTGACACCGGGCCTTTCAGAAATAGCCGGTTAGATACCCGCAGAGATGTGTTAAAAACCCTGAATTTTACTTTCATGTCTGATGTTGTAAAGGCCACAGTGGCTACTTTGGTTGAACTCGCCGAAATACAGCATTGTACCACCATGACAGTAGCCGTTAGTGCTTCAAAATAATTCCACCCAATTTTCAGACTTCCTTATAGCTTTCAATTAAGATAGTTCCTAACCTATGAATGGAAACAACTCTTTAATTTCTATACTTAAAAAAGCCTTTGACAGTAGCAAGGGAGTAACATTTATAAATTCTGCTTCAGATTCAGAAAAGTTAACTTATTGTGAAGTATACCATAAAAGTTTATACACTTTATACCATCTGCAGGCCAAAGGGATGAGTGTAGGCGATGAACTGGTTTTTCAGGTTGAAGACAATAAAGATTTTATAGTTTTATTCTGGGCATGTTTACTTGGAAGAATAACTCCTGTGCCTCTATCAATTGGAAGTCAGGAAGATCATAAATTAAAAGTATTCAAGGTTTGGCAAAAACTAAATAATCCGTACCTGATTATTGATAAAATTAACCTTTGTAGATTAGCTAGTTTTGCTGTTGAATCTAACTATGACGACCTATTTCAAGATATACAACAGAAGACCTTGTTAATTGATGAATTTAAAGACGATACGGAACCAGGCAAGGAAGAAACAGATATTAACGGTGGAGATCTAGCTTATATTCAGTTCTCTTCCGGTTCTACCGGTGAGCCGAAAGGGGTGATGCTCTCTCATAATAACCTGATAACCAATATTAGTGATATATCTCAAAGATCAGCAATAACTGAAGCTGATAGATCATTAAGCTGGATGCCATTGACCCACGACATGGGGTTAATCTGTTTTCACCTTACAAGTTTGATAGCTGAAATAGATCAATTTGTTTTGCCAACTTCACTGTTTGTCCGTCATCCGCTTTTGTGGATAGAAAAGGCAAATGAATATCGATCAACCATCCTTTATTCACCTAATTTTGGTTATCAGTACTTCCTCTCGGCGCTTCAGTATTCACACCACTGGGACCTTTCTGCCATTCGTCTCATTTATAATGGGGCCGAACCTATTTCTCCAGATCTGTACAATGAGTTCTTTAATACGCTGGCACAGTATGGGTTAAAAAAAGTTGCCATGTTCCCTGGGTATGGCCTTGCCGAAGCTTCGGTGGCAGTATCTCTTCCCGAAAAGGCAGGCGCATTATATACCTTCAGTTTAAACCGGGATAGTTTACAGATAGGTGAAACAGTGCAGGACATTGCTGCAGACGATAAACGTTCAATAAAAT
>JANMZB010000616.1:0-23012 GCA_031382725.1 Sphingobacteriaceae bacterium
GAGTGCCAAACTCGTGCTTAGGATGATACTTAGATCCTTCCCCAAGCGTAAGACGTTCCGGTTCACTTAAGGCGATTAGTCTTTTACGACGGCTCATACCGCTAAATTATTAAACGCTCTTTAATTCTGCGTAATTACTTATGTCAAAGATTTGCTCACTATTAGCGCCGTCATTCGTGATGATCAGATCAACGTGGTGCTTCTTTTCGGCAAGTTGGTTGGTGATGAAATCCCTGGTTGCTTCGTACCCGTGGGAAAAAATCAGCTCATTCTGTTCGTAACCGAATGAGCTGAATATATCACTATAATCCTGCTTGAACTTTTCGTAGTCATTAATGAGTATCCGCACTGACAAGATTGGTAAGTTAGGAGAGATTTGTTTTTCGATTAGTCGGAATCAATTGACATGATATGCAAAGGCATTAGAAGAAGTCGGCAAGTCCTTACTTACTCAACCCTTGTAACAACTTCATTCATAGTATAATGCACAAATTGCTTGCCAAGCTCGGTCAACTCGTATGATTCCCCATCGTCAAAGGCGGACTTCATAATGTTCGAGGAATGTGCACTTCTTTTAGAAGGCGTTTTCTTGACGAATTGACCATTGTAATTAGTCACTCGCTGCTGACGGATCACCCTACCTGTGCTCAAATCGTGAATCAACAGCTTGAACAGATCTGCTTCGGCTGAGTTCTCCCTGGGAACTGTTCCATAAATTTCTGACCAAATCTCAAAGCGAGTAGAGTATGGATTTCGATAAATTTCTTTGATTACCGCAAAGTGAGCTTCGTGGTAGGTACTGATCCAGTCCAGGAACAACCTAATCAAATCATCAGGAACGAGTTTGGTAGCTCCCGCATTGGTTAGCAACTTTCTGATCAAATCCTTTTTTTCCTGCGTATCCGTGTTGTCCCAAATCCTGAATGACTTTCGAACGATTTGGCTAAACTCCTCGCTTTCTAAGCGTTCGTCAATCTCTTCGGGAAATTCGTCCAGTCTCTCAGTAATTTGGGCAATCGTTTCTCCCAGCAACCGCATCTTATTACTATGTTCCGTTAACCACCTTTCATATAGGTGATTGGTTTTGATTTGTCCTTCTTCGGATTTAAATTCGACCATAGCGCTCAGAAAACCTCCTACCCAGGGGATGCTTCCCAACGCTGCTTCTACCAGCTTACTAAAGATTCTCTTTCGTTTAGAGCCAGAGGTCTTAGCCAACTCGTCACGGATAGCATCTTCCTGTGAAGTATCAATGATAGCTCGTTTTTTTGGATTCATGGACAAAAGGTTGATTGAGGATTTGATCGAAATGAATGGAATTCTGCTGCCTATAACTTGTCAGTGGTAATATTTAATCACCATAGATTTTAGAATACAAGTTGCATTAATTTCTTCACCTTCTGAAAGATTTTATCTGAACATTTCATAATCTTGGCGATGTTGTGAATGGAATATTCTTTAATAGTTGCGGTGATGTCTTCCTTCTGGATTAGAAGTAAAAATGTCCCACAGGCAGTAATTGGGGTTTGCAGCCATTGGCCTTCAATTCCGAACCCTCTCTGGCTCCTCATTCGCGAAAGGCAGAATTAGGATTTCCCAACTTTCCATTCATTCGCTGGAATTCTTCCCATCGTACTGGCTGAGCTAATAATTGATAGGCAGGGTTGTTAGGAAAATGAGTGTATTGGAGGAACTGGTGATCTGCCAAAAAGTAGAAATCGGTGACTAAATCCAGCAATTTAGAGATGTTGTCACCCAGAGTTGCATCAATCAAATACCATTTTCCATAAATTTTAACCTTGTTCCAAGCATGGGGGGTAGACTGACCGACAATTATATCAATTTTCAACAGCCCCCTACTACTTCCGCTTCCAACCCAGCAGCCCGACACAGATCCTGAAATATCTGGGCACAACCAGCACAGATCGTTTTGCCGCACCGCTCCCAAAGAGGTAATCGCTTGTTTATATACCTCTTGGCAGTAAGCAAAATCATACTCCAAATTTTTATGCATCCAAATGTACAGTACCCTCGCCTTCAATTTTTCATTTTTGAAAGGGCTATTTAGATATTGCGATACCTGTTGTAACGAATTAATTTTAAATGGAGGGGGGGGGGTGTTTGGCGAAATTATCATAAGCAATAATATTTTACTAAATATCAAAACACAAGCAATAAAAAAATTAATTTTCATGAAATATGTGTTGATTTAAATAATGGTAATTAATTATTAATGCGTAATGCCTACAAAATTAACCATATTAAAATATTAGGCCATCTTTGGTTAAATGCGAAATAAAATTATGGAAAGTAAGTATTTTCAAGACCGTTTCTTCAGGCTCAACAAAGGGGAATAAATCAAAACAATCTATGTAAATTAACAAAGGCTTGACAATAATATTACCATAAATGCATTCCAATGTAAGTACGCTAATTTGTCTCGATTCAGGACAAACCATGAATGTAACAAGCTCTTTAATCAATTTATGTAGTGAATCATTACCAATTACGTAATTAAATTCATTTGTGATCATATTGGATTCACAAATATTGATCATGAACCTTCCCGTCTTCGTTCCGATGTAATAACTTTCTCGCATAACCAGCCCTTGTTTATATGATTCCATTCTTCACCTGATCCATTTTTTCCAACGTTCTTTTCAGTTGCTCGATTCCTAAATTCAGGGTCTGGGCTTTGTTTAGATATATGCCTTGCAATCTAAGGGTATATCTAACCACTTCAAGTGTTGCCATTGTGCTGGTATAGGCCTTAATGCTTTTGTATGTCATTTTCATGCAATTCGTTTTTATATTATATATAAATTTTTTCTACCTCCATTCCACGGAAGTATACCTTTTAGATATATACATTAAAAAAACATAATGGCAGACATCGTATTACGGAATGAAGTATTATATTCAGATTCAGAGCAGACTATCTATAAAACAATTAACACAAACAAAACACGATACGGATTATTCAGCGATCAACTGGGCACATTATTTGACTGTGCTTTCCTGCATATTTTTGAATTTGAAGAAGAAGCAAATTCAATGATTGCTATCACGCTCGATGAGGATTTTATAGGTATAGACACTAAGGGCAAGTTGCTTGATTTGAATTCGGAACTTAAAAATGAAATTAAAATTTGGATTATAAAGTCCAGTCGTTGTAACTGTTATGGAGTGGAAAGCAATTTCAAGTATTTGAAATCACGCGGTACATTATGTGGATTATGTGATGATCATAGCCAATTGATTTATAACCGCTATGGCTTGCTCAACAATTTTAATTTCTGGGAGTGAGAAAATAATCAAATGTAAAAAAGGTGCTTTTAAGAGATCAGTCTCATCGTTAATGAATCCAGTGATGGCCGTGTTGACCAGAGAAATATTCTATTTGACTGTCATCAACTCCGTCCATCTTGTCGTATAACGCCTGGATTAATGGGCTGGCTTGTGTTTCTAACGGCTATCTGTTCCTGCGGAAGCAAATTCTGGGTATCTCTTCCCAGCTTGGCGTTCAGTTGATCAATTACCTCTACCAACTTGGCGCACTTGTTTCGATCGCGCGAATCAAACAGATTGGTCTGTAACTGGGTCTGAGAAGTCAAGCCTGTAAGGACGACTCCAGCCTTCTTGTAACGTAAATCCTTATGGTATATTTTTTTCAATTATACTCGGGCGTAGTGAATCAACTCAGCCGTATTACTCCCCCAACCAACACATCCAGTGGTTCAATTATAAATAGTTACTGAATTGTCATAAATGATCACAGCATTAGGCCTTAACAACAGGGCTGGGTAAAGTGGCAATGGGGGATGTGCTGCATTCATCGCTACCTACGCATACAATTCAGCCGCCTATGCGGGGGATTGGCCGCAAATATGGTCTACAAAACTACTACAGAAGAGATCAGAATTTTGGTATCAATAAGGGAATAGTTTAACTCCTTTTTTTGTGTAAGGTTTGTCGGCACGACCATTTGGATTATATTGTAAGCGCGTTTTTTGCGGATTATATTTTGAATGAATACCAGGGTCGGTCAATTGATGCGATCTATTATCCATCTGTAAAGAATAGCTTATCATTTGAAAACATTGCAATCAAAACGGATGTATTTGATGCGAATTATGAGTTGGTAAAAGTGAAAGAAGCGATTATTACTAACGATTTATCAAATGAAATGGGGGGATACAGTATGTCGGGGATTAGTGATTGCAACGAGTTTGACTTTGAAACTGGTGCGATTTTATGGAACCCTGATCGAATCTATCAACCAGACCATTTAATGCATCAGTTTCAAACTCTGTTTGGGTTAGATATTAGCTAATTCACACCATGAATTAAAAACAGGTTTGGGATTAGTAGTATGAACGAAAATACTCCTAATCTCCATACATCAAATACCGAGATTAGAAAATATAGATTCATCTCACCACGCCAAGAACTAAAAGAGTTTAATCAAGTAATCCTGGGGGTAGCAAATGTGGTTTAGGTTGGTGCATTTGCTTATTTAAGAAGAGTGCTCTACGTCAGAACATTGTTATAAAAGAGAGGGAATAAGCTCATTTTTTTTATCTCAGTAACTTAATCCCCATCTTCTCAAATTCATTCATTACATCTGTATATCTTTCTTGTAAGGTATTAATAATAAATTTTATAGTCTCACAAAGTTCTGTCTTTTTCGTTAATGCGTCGTTATCACTAAGTCTGAAGTTTTGTATTTCATCTGATATTAAACTTCTAACTACATTTGTTGCACGGTGTATTGCCTGCTTAAGCTTTACTCTCGTTTCGGGATCAGCTTCATCAAGATGTTTCTTTATCATGGCTTGCTGTATCTTTTTTATGCTGTAGTGCTCGCTGTAAGAAGGGGAGAAATAATTCAAAATAGTTGCCGCCAAATCTCCTAAAACTTCATCATATATATAATTCTCTAAAGCATAAATCTTTGCCCGTAAGTTACCCGATAAAAGTGAGTCCAATTCAACTTCTCTTGATAGCTTATCCAGTCCGTTGGTAGATACATCCTCTTTTTCAAACATATCTAAATACTTTTTAAAGGTGGTAACATAATTCTGATGTAAATTTTCGAAATTCGTAAGGGCTGGAACAACGAAGTTGTTATACAAATCCTGCTTATTTTTCTGTTGAAAACCAGCACCATCCGTGATGGCTTTTACCAGCTTAATGATGTAGTCAATGATGATTAGATCTATCATATTGAATAGTATTTGTTACAATGCAATATAATGATAAAAGCGCCACCAGCATTGTAATACGGTAGCGAATACCCCCATACAACAAAGTAAAGCAATACGTGGGAACGGTGAGTAAACTATTAGCCTCAATCCGTATGGCAAACCGCAATGCAGCCGTACAAGATCTCACAGAAGAACCTGTAAGATCATTCCAAAATAGTATCCACCTCCACATGATATCACCGCGACAGCCAACCAGCATAATCTTCAAGTGTTATATGTCTTCAGTTCCGAAGTTCGAAGGATATGGTTACACTTTCCCCGTTTTTCTTTTCAGGTAGCCAACATTTCTGGCGAACAGATCGCCATGTACAGACTGGTTTTGTCTGCCCCCTGTACTAATCTAGGATGAAGCTTAGGGACTAACTGTCGAACTTTCCTTCAATCAACTTCACATCCAGGCCGCCTTGCTCTAACCGCTTTCGCGTAGGACAACCAGGGATTTTCGATTAAGTGCCTAATTAGACACAAAAAAACTTTTACGATTCCGTTGAGACACGACCACCTTCTACATATGGCAAAAATAACCCAGGAAAACTACCAGCGTTGTAGTCTTGCACAAACCAAAGTCACTCAGCTTCGTATCTCTTTGACTTTTAAAATTATTTGATTAGTAAAATTTAAAATTACTATATTAACATAAATTAAGGAAAGGAGTGTATATCTCCTTTTTCTGTTAATACGGGTTCCATGCGGGATATATAAGCTGTGAAAGTAATGAATAAAAGATGTATGGTCAGCTTGGAAATGATGTTGGAACTCGGCTGCCAAAGAAGTAATATTGGCTCAACGTTTTTCCCACTCTTTTCGAATTAATGGTAAAATTAGACCTCAACACCCTGGAATCCTGGTTATGGGACTCCGCAAATATACTGCGCGGTAGCATCGACAGCTCCGACTTTAAGAATTACATCTTTGGCTTACTCTTCCTGAAGCGTGCCAATGACGTTTTTGATGAGGAAGTAGAAAGTATCATGAAACGGGATGGTATTACTCGAGAGGAAGCCGAAGAAGAAACTTATTTCAAGGTTCCGCCCGAAGCCCGTTGGAACGAAATCAAAAAGGAAACGGAGAACATTGGTGTGGCTTTGGACAAAGCCTTTGCCGCGATTGAACGAGAAAACACCAGCCTGGAAGGGGTAATGACCGCCACCAAATTCGGTGACAAGGAAAAACTCAGCGACGATGTATTGCAGCGCCTGCTTCGTCACTTCAACCAACATTCACTACGGAACGACGATTTGTACACGCCCGACTTGCTGGGGGATGCCTACGAATACCTGATCAAGCAGTTTGCCGACGATGCAGGGAAGAAAGGTGGCGAGTTCTACACGCCCAGGGGAGTGGTAAAGCTATTGGTGCAGTTGATCAAGCCGCAGCCCAGAAACAAGGTATACGACCCGACCTGCGGATCGGGCGGAATGCTGATTGAATCGGCGCGGTACATTGCTGAGCAGCCCAATGGAAAAGTAGGTAGCAACATCAACGTGTCTCTGTACGGGCAGGAGAAGAACCTGGGCACCTGGGCGATTGCCAAGCTGAACCTGATCCTGCACAATTTCATGGATGCCGACCTTAGGAAAGGTGATACGCTCATAGAGCCAAAGCACAAGGATGAAAACAACGACTTAATGCTCTTTGATAGGGTGATTGCCAACCCGCCCTTCTCCCAGGATAAATGGTGGACGCCCGCCGAAGCAAACCTGGAACGGAAACTGGATAAGGACGGTAAGGAGAAAGAAATCACGCCCAACTACAATAGTGTGGTGGTGGATAAGTACGGACGGTTACAGTACGGAATACCTCCCAGGGGATACGCGGATATGGCCTTTTTGCAACATATGGTGGCCGTACTGAAGCAGGACGGTCAGATGGTGGTTGTTCTGCCCCACGGAACGCTCTTCCGTAGTGGAGCCGAAGGCACAATACGGCAAAAACTGTTGGAAGCCGATTTGATCGAAGGTATTGTGGGTGTGCCATCGGCCTTGTTCTACAATACGGGGATACCCGCTTCAGTTTGGGTAATCAATAAAAACAAAGCTGCTAACCTGAAAAACAGGGTATTGATCATTGACGCCAGCCAGGAATTCAAGGAAGGGAAAAACCAGAATGAATTGCTGGATACCCACATTGAAAAGACGATCAATGCCTATAATGGCCAGCAGGATATAGATAAGTTCATGCGTGTGGTGGAACTGACTGAAATCAAAGAGAACAATTACAACTTGAATATTTCTCGCTATATCGATACGGGCGAAGCAGAGCAGGAAGTAGACTTGGTAGAGGTGCAATCTAACCTTCGAGATCTGGAAGACAGAGAGCAAGTCATTGATGCCAAATTAGCTGAACTACTAACCGAAATTGGATTATGATAAAGGGTTATAAGGAAACTGAAATAGGAAAAATTCCTGAAGATTGGCAGGTAGTAAAGTTGGAAGAAGTGCTTTCAATTAATCCATCAAAAACGACAGGCCTTTCAGAAAGTTTTAAGGTATCATTTGTTGGAATGGCTGATGTTTCGGCAGATGCTAAACTTATTTGTCATCATCCGAGAAATTATAAAGAAGTAGCAAAAGGTTTTACCTCATTTATTGATGGTGATGTATTGGTAGCCAAAATAACTCCATGTTTTGAAAATGGTAAAGGTGCCTTAGTCACAGGTTTGACAAATGGTATTGGTTTTGGTAGCACTGAATTTCATGTGTTAAGAGCTAATGATAAATCATGTATCTCAAATAAGTTTATTTATTATCATACAATTAGTCATCCTTTTAGAGAAGTTGGAAAAGGGAATATGACTGGTAGCGCAGGGCAAAAAAGGGTTCCAAAAGAATTCATTAGTAGGTATACGATTCTTCTCCCTCCCCTCCCTGAACAGCAAAAGATAGCCGAAATACTTTCAACCGTAGACGCAAAGATCGAAGTAATTGAAGAGCGGATTGAGCAAACACAGGAGTTGAAGAAAGGCTTGATGCAGCGCCTTCTTACCAGAGGCATCGGGCATACACAATTCAAAGATTCCCCACTTGGAGAAATTCCAGCAAGCTGGGAAGTGAAAAAAGTCAATGATTTTATACTAAATAAAAAAGGTGCAATGAAAATTGGTCCTTTTGGAAGTCAATTGAAGAAAGATTTATTCGTTGTTGAAGGGTATAAAGTATACGGACAAGAAAACATATTTGAAAAGGACCTGAATTATGGTGATAGATTTATCACCAAAGACCATTTCAATAGATTGAAATCCTGTGAGCTTTTGCCTGGTGATTTCATTATATCAATGATGGGAACCATTGGTAAATGCCTGGTAGTGCCAGAAGGAATAAGTAGAGGCATTATGGATTCCCATTTACTTCGACTTCAATTAGATTCGTGCAAAATCGCTTCTGTATTTTTAAACCAGTTATTTAATTCACCTATAGTTTTATTGCAGGTTGACAAATTAGCAGTAGGTGGAATAATGGCAGGTCTTAGTTCGAGTATTGTTAATCAAATTAATTTTCCAATCCCCACACTTTCGGAGCAATACGAAATTGCTAAAATATTATCCTCGGTAGACGAAAAACTGGAGGTTTTACGGGATAAGAAAAGCCAATACCAAGAATTGAAGAGAGGCTTGATGCAGCAACTGTTAACGGGTAAGCTACGAGTAAACCATTTAATAGCGGAAGAAGCAATGTTATGAGCCTTTCCCCCGAATACCGCCATTCCGAGCAACCTGCCATTGAATTGTTTCAGAAGCTGGGGTATCAATACTTCGATGCTTCCGTTCACGGCGAACGAGAAGAAATTACGGAAGTCATTATGAAGGATCGCTTACTGACTTCCATCGGGCGCACCAATCCCTGGATCAACGAATACAACTTGCAAAAAGCCTATGACGAAGTGACAAGCATCCAGGCCGCTTCATTGATGGAGGCCAATCAGAAAGTCTGGGAACTCATTCGTGGCTCCACGCTTTCGCTCAAACAAGTCATTAACAACAAGGAAGAATTCAGGCCCGTTTCCTTCATTGACTACCAAAATTTGGAAAATAATGATTTCCTGGTGGTCAACCAGATGAAGTTCCACGGCAAAACCAAAAATTCCATTCCCGATCTGGTCGTTTACGTGAATGGGTTGCCCCTGGCCGTTATCGAATGCAAATCCCCCATGGCAATGGGAGCCTTCGATCAGGCGCACAATGACCTGGATTTCTACCAGAAGAATTCTGAGAAGCTATTCTATTATAACCAGATTTGCGCGGGAATCTGGCAGGTCAACGGGAAGTACGGAGCCATCTGCTCGCCACAGGCGTTCTACTCGTATTACAAATCGAAAAACAATCCCGAACTCGAAGCCCTACTGGGCCAAAAGCCGACCGAACAGGACAAACTCCTGTACAATCTATTCCAGAAGGAACGCTTGCTGGACATCGTTCGCCACTTTGTTATTTTCGAACTGGATGAAGGACGCACCATCAAGAAGCTTCCCCGCTACCAACAGATCCGAGCCACCAACAAGACCATCGAGAAATTGCAGGAAAGCGGCCAGGGCGGAGTGGTGTGGCATACCCAGGGCAGTGGCAAGTCCATCACGATGGCCTACATTGTACGGAAGTTGCAAGCCCCCGAGTTCGGCTTCGATAACCCAACCATTATGGTAATGACCGACCGCAAGGATCTGGACGGGCAAATCACCACTACCTTCCGAGCCGTGGGTTTCAAAAACGTGCATCAGGCTTCGTCAGTGAAGCACCTGGATAAATTGCTCCGAAACGATTACGGGGTCATCATCACCACCACCATCCAAAAATTCCAGGAAACCGACAAGGAAGCCACGGATGCCGCTGATCAGACTGAGCAGGAAGAAAGCCAGAACCTGCTGATCGAAAAACACATCAAGGACAGGGTTTTGGTGAAGGTCACCAAGGCATTGGAAGAAGGCAAGTGGACGGAAATTTCCAGGGAGGAAATCCCATTGGAAGAACTCTCCACGAAGGAAAACCTGTACGTGTTGGTGGATGAAGCGCACCGTTCCCACTACGGCTTCCTGGCTTCGTTTATGCGCACAGTGTTGCCCAAAGCCAAGTTCATTGCCTTTACAGGTACGCCCATTTCCAAGGAAGACAAATCCACGCTGGCCGAGTTCTACGGCCAAGAGTATCTGGACGTGTATACCATCAAGGAATCCGTAGCGGACGGGGCCACCGTGGAGCTGTTGTATGAAGAAGGGGTAGCCAAGCTGGATGTAAAAAAAGAGGAACTGGACAAAGAATTCGAAGCGCGGTTCAGCCACGAAACGGAGGAAAAGAAGGACAAGCTGAAAAACGAAGCGTTGAAGAAATATCAACTCTCCACGGCCCGTATCACCGATATTATCAAACACATCCTTACCTATTACCAGGAGAAAATCTATCCCGACCAGCACAAGGCGATGATTGTGTGCGATGGTCGGCCAGCCGCCATCAAATACCAGAAAATACTCAGCCAGTTAAAAGAAGAAGGTTTTCACAACCTCGAATCGAAGGTGGTTGTGAGTCTGGGTTCGCCCAAGTCGGATAGGATCGCCCGCGAGTACTACGAAATATTGGAATGGAACAAAGCCAATCCGAAGGATCAGAAATCCATACTGGTTACTCCTTCGGAAAATATCAAGGAAGCTGCCGATGATTTCAAGTTGCCCTTCGGCGACGAGTCGGTCGTGGAAAAGTCGGGCAAAAAGAAATACGACAACACCGCCTTTCTAATCGTTTCGGATATGCTCCTAACGGGCTATGACGTACCCGTAGCCTCCTGCCTGTACCTGGACAAACCCTTGAAGGAACACAACCTGCTGCAAGCCATTGCCCGCGTGAACCGCGCCAGGGATGGCAAAGCGGCAGGATACATCGTGGATTATAACGGAATCACAGCTTATCTGATCCAGGCCCTGGACATATTCGGTGGCGATGTTCGGCCCGATGACATTCTGAAGAATTTAAATGAAGAGATTCCAAAACTGGCGCTGAACCATTCCAAACTGGTGGAATCTTTCAAACCCATCAAGGTGGATCGCAACTACGAACGAGCTATCTTCATTGATGAAGCCGTGCGCTACATCGAACCACGACATACACGGGACGAATTCAAAGACCTGCTGAAGAAATTCAACAAGTCAGTCAACATCGTGCTGCCCAACCAAGCCGCAATGAAATACGAAAGCGATTTCAAGCTGTACAACGAAATTAAACTTCGGGCACGGAACGCCTATCCAGATGACGAAGAGCTTAAAATCAGCCCTGATGAGAGCAAGATGCTTCAGCAACTCATTGATGAGCATCTGACCTCAGAGGGTATCGAATACCTGTTGAAAGAACCCATATCCATCCTGGATAAAGACCGATTTAAAGAAGAAATCTTAAACGCTTCACCTGCCACCAAGGAGTTGAAGATGCGCAACAACCTTACGCATACCATCAAGGTCGGGATGGATCGGAACTCTGATTTCTTCAAACCGCTTGCCCAGCGATTGGATGAATTGTTGAAGCAGCACAAGGAGCAACGGGTGAATCAGGCTCAGTTGCTGCTGGCTTTCGCCGAAATCCAGGACGACATCATCAACGAAAACCAGGAAGGGAAGGAAAAAGGATTCACCACCCCCAGGCAGATTGCCGTTTTTAACTCGATGAAGCTTATCTTTAACGGTGATGCCGAAAGTGCCACCCAGCAATTGCTCGCTGACATCCGTGGCGAACTGGATATTGTGGGTTGGGAAGAGAAAGGACAGGTGAAAAAGGATATGGAGAATAAGATTACCCGCATCTTGAAAGCCAAACTGGATCGCGCTTCGGCCAAGGAAAAAGCAAAGGAATTGGTGGACGTGATCAAGAAAAACAAAGATGCCTGACGTAAAATACGGAAAAGCCGTTATTGAGTATAATATCCAGGAAAAACCTGACCTGCAATCCCATTACATCACAGTTAGCAAGGCGGAAGGCGTGACCCTCAAAGGCAAACCCGTTTCTCCCCAGCAAGCCGACCAGTTCATACTGAAGAAAGCCAAATGGATTCTGGATAAACTGGAAGTGGTGCGTTCAGTAAAGGAGGATGATATTGTCACTGGTTCCCGTATCGCGTACCTGGGTCGAAAGTACTACGTGGAAGTAGTTTACAATACCGAACTAAAGGGCGCGGCGATTGAATTCAACCATTCCCGATTTCGAATCGAAGTCAATCCATCTATGGAAGTTCAGCCAGCCATCCAGGAGGCATTGGAGCAATTTTTTAAGGACAAAGCCATCAAACGGATCACGCCCCGAATCAGGAAATGGTCAAAGGATACTGGTTTAGTTTATAATGAACTGAAGTTCATCAGGATGGATAAACGCTGGGGAAGCTGTACGGGCACCAACAATATCATTATAAATCCCGAAGTCATCAAGCTTCCCTTTTCCCTGATCGACTACGTGATCGTCCACGAATTATGCCACACCAAGGTTAAAAACCACTCCAAGGAATTCTGGGCGGAACTGTCCAAGCATCTCGGTCAGTGGAAGGAACTGGATGCGAAGATGGAAGATGTGCGGCTATAGTTAATGCCTTACATTTATTGATAAGCCAAACTTCCCTCCTTTGCTTCTGACAATAGAAACAAATTAATGCAATACTCAATGAATTTATTTTGTATTGCCCAGTAAGTTACTTTTTACCTTCAAGCACCTGATTCAAAGCTGGATCATCATTCTCCCAAAGTTTCATCAACATTTTAAGTTTTCTCCGCCTCTCTGCTCCCACTTGATACACGTCCAAGTCTTTGAGTATTCCCTTACCTATATCCGTAAGTATTTCAACAATATCATCAATTTCTTCCTCCGAAAATACCCCTTTTTGATCATACTTAGCTCTAAACTTGTTTAGAGCCTGAGTTGGCGTCAATTCAGGATATAGCTTACTCGAAATCAGAGGCTTACTAATCTTGTAATCCTCTATTTTTTTGTAAATGTCGAATGCTCCCTTTTTTAAGTTCTGTTCCATACTGCAAATATAAGATTCTAATTTGACAAAATAATTAAATATTAATTATTTGTGTATATAAAAACAAAATAATTAATATTTTAACAAAATCGTTTACTTTTTGGTAATTTTGCGTAATTAAGGGTGTATTTATTGTTTAACTTTTAAATTTTAACGCAAATGAGCAAAGTTGTTTATGTAGTATCGGTAGGAGAAGACAAATGGGTCGGCCAGGGGTATGATCGGGAAGAAGGATTACATGAAATTGTATTTACACTGGATGAAGCCAAGGTTTACCAAGGACAGCACAACGCAGGATATGTTGTAAAAGGACTGGTGGAAAACGAAGGATTTGACCTGGACGAAATCAAGGTACAGGTCTGTACAGTTACCCCCTCGAAGCTCAAAGTAAAGCGAGATGCTGCGGATTACTTGGAAGATTATATCAAGTACAACGCTGAGAAGCAAGCGCGAATTCAGGCTACCAAATCGGCCAACCGCACGAAGTCTCTGGAAAAGGGTGCAAAGGGAAAAATGAATCAAAAACTCGTTAGATACTAAAAAAATGAACTTACAACAAGAAAAAGACCACCATTACATCTTCTTTCACGTTTCCCCTCTGTTCCTTCAGGCGTACACCCAGCCCAACCAACACCACAGCCATCGCATAGCGAAACTGATCAAGCTGGAAAAGATATTCTTGTCTTTCTTTCCTGAATTTGAAGGATGGTTCGTAGACATCTGTGGTGATATGCGGAATGCTCCGTGCCAAAAGGTGTTCAACTACGAGGTGAACATTGATAAAGTAGAAGAAGTACGTCCCATCTTCACCGAAGAACGGTGTCTGCCTGTGTACGTCTTCCTGCGTGAATGTCTCATCAACCCTACCAATGACATTGATGAATTATGGGCCAGACATAGCCGTTCGCTTCACCGTAAAAATGTAATTGCAACCATTTGACAATACACTTATAATATGAAATATACCGACCAAAACGCGCGTTGGTTCGCTATACAGCACGGACTATCCCCTAAAACTGAGCTGGTCTGGAAACATCGCCATATCATTCCCGATTCCTACGCCAAGGGCAAGCGGGGCCGTACCCCCGCTGAGCCTATTGTAACCTTGAAGAAGAGCGCAAACTGATGGCGATACTCAGCCCCCGCTTCACTTACGTGGGGATATGCAAACTAACTGGGGCCAATTACTACCAATTACACTTTGTCAAGCGGGGCTTAAGGCGTATGTTCACCACCGACCACAAGGCAATCTGCCAGCACCTGGACTGTCTGGCAGTCGAAATTGACATAAATCCATTAAGCTGGTGACCGCTGAACACAGAAAACGTAAAAAATGCTTGCTATGGGTCAACTACTACCCGATGGAGTTCGCTCCAATCGTCTTAAATGTGACTTTTTGACCCTATTCTGATCAATGTTCAAACCATCGTAACTAAATTTTATTCTATATGCAGCCCCCTACCAAACCCCAGCCTACGCATGACGAAGTGATTGCTACGGCCCTCAGACTAATTACCACCATCAAGAAGCTGATGGTGGGCAACCTGAATCTAACCCGTCTGGATGTGATGCGGCTGTCGATGCTGGAACTGTGCTTCATGCAGCCCTTGACCGAGGAAGAGCGCAAGGAGAATGTGCGGGATTTAGTGAAGTTTCGCAACAAGTACTTCAACAAGAAAGGCCAAATCCGTTCCACCTATAAAACCTTTTCAGGTTTATGAGCTATTACCACGGTTACGTGGGGGATGATTATACCCCCGAAGATGAAGTAGTACACAAACCCATCGTACGGATTAAGAGAATGACTGTCTTAAAAGACGTGTACGAGCGTATTGTTGGCAAGGTAGATGAAGAGGGTCTGGTTCGCAAAGGCTCGATCTTAACCTTCAGCCGCAAAAACGAGGAAAATCCTGAATACACGGCTTACAACGAGTTGGTGGCGTTGGGGCTGATATCCGAATTTGAGAGAGCCTGGGACACCAAGCGACTGGTAAAGGTTATTAAACTGGCTGGTCTGGATTTCGAAGCGACCTTGGCATCAAACCAGCAACGCATCGAACGCGAAGCCGAAATCCAGGCGGAACGGGCCAAGGCTTACCAGGAACGCGAAGGGAAAGTGACCATTTTTAAAATAGAGGAAGGCAAGTTTCGCATACACAGCAACGAGAAAGGCAAGCAGGTTTCCCGATCCCTGGGAGGCACGGGAAAAGTAAAGTGTGAAGTAGTGCGCAAAACGGAGGATGAATTGACCAGGGAGGGTCTGGATTGGGAAGATGTCTTTGATGATGAAGACGGGTATAAGAAAGTCTTCTGGATTAGCCAGGAAACCGTCGAATCGTTAATTGTCCAATACGGCGGGGAAATAAAGTAACAGAAACGATGGAAACCACTACGGAAGATAAAAAATCCAGGTTGCTGGCCATAGTAGAGCAACTGGACTATTCGCAATTGGATGCCGCCCTGGACGCGATGAGTCAACTGATCACGCCACCCGCGACTTCGCCTGGGTACATAGTCGAGGAACTGGTCTACAACGCCTATAAAGGATCGGGTAAATGCTGGATTGCCCGAGTCGATCCCGAAACGTTGAAGATCCAGGATTTCCTAATGGCGGAAAGCATACAGAGACGCGATGGCTATTCGGGTACGAAAATCTTCAAAGTACCTTTGGTCGAAAATACGGTGTATAAGTACGTGGAGTCGGGATCGAAAACGGTTGATTCCAAAAACTATTACATCATTCGGAACGATGAACTTTTTGACTATAATAAATAATGGATCTGATGAATGATAAATCAGAAACAACTTAGGTTGGTCTTGACCCAACCTGGCAAATACTTTCAACTCATAAAATACAACGACAATAAAAATTTTACATAATATTTACTGTCGAAGCACGAGTTAGAGCCTAACCTTAGAGTATCAGGCTTTAGTAGATTTTTATACTTGCGCTCACTTCCAGAAAACTTGAAACTATTTTTTCATTTTAAGGGAAGCAGATGCATTTAGTAACGGCTTCCAGAACTCGGGTTATCTGCTGATTCACTCCCCCTCCCTGTAGTCGGAGGGAGCCATTTCTATTTTACCTCATCTTCTCACCATACTCCTTAGCCGATATACTATCAATCATGTGTCTAAAATTTATACAGGCAAATGTTGAAAAATAAATTGTATTATTTTAACAAGCTTGATTCCTGATGGATATCGCTCTTCACATACTCTTTTAGAAAAAGCAATGTATAAAATCTAATAATTATTGGAATAAATAGCTTGAGCGATGTTTATTTCACAAAATTTAAAACTTTATGGTTTTGTAATGTATAATCTGTATAGTAAGTAAACAATAGAGATATATAAATTAAAAAAGAAACCATGGAAAAAGTATTTAAAGAAAGTATCCTGACCAGGATTACGGTAAGGGACGCGGAACGAATGGATGAAGTGAGGAATCGTTTATATACCGTAAAGAAAAAAATACTGCATAGAGTTGATCTGATTAGCTACTTGTTGGATCGCGAGTTGGAAAGAATGGAAAGGGAGGTAGGGCAATGAAACACGGCTACCGAAACGAACAAGGCTTGTACTGGAATAGCAAAACTGGAAAATGGGTAGTCAGACTACAAAAAACAACCACTGATAAAGCCCTGGCAAAGATCAAAAAGGAATATTCCGCCCAATGGGAAACGCACGCGTGGCTACCTATTGGCCTGACGATAAAGATGCTGGAAGAGGATGCAAAGCTACTGTGGAAGAACAAGAAAAAATTCAAGGTGGATCGCGCCATTGCCTTAGCTACCTTACTGATCATCAAACGCAATTCAGCCAGTGAGAAAACGAAGAATAGCTTTTACTACAAGGCGGGATGGACTAATGTCAGGAGTAAGGATTTAAAGCGTTGGGTGCACTCTACTGATTATGAAAAGTACCTTCAGTTTTTTCAGGATGCGTTCTACCTTGAAAAAGATGATCGGTATGCATCGGGAAGTTACTCCAAACAATTTCGATGGTGATACAATATGGTGAACGTTACAGGGGAGTTGAGGAAATACCATCAGGTTCAATACACCACATCCGCTATGTTGATCAAGGCATTCACTCGGAAGCAAAAACGAATTCAGGAGATCAAGCAACGGCAGGTTCGAATCGAAATGATCCAGAATGTGGAACGGTTGTGCGCAGATTTCGATGTGGATGGGTTCACGAGTTGGGCACTGTCCAACCCAACCGATAAGAAGGGGAAACTTGTTTTCCAGGATACTGAGGACTTGAATAGAAGTCTGGTTCGTGTGAACCGTTTCAAAGAGGGGGATTTGTATTTCAACCCCAAGGACGCATCAGGGGAACGCTTCCATTCCGTGTTTACCAACAGTAAAAAGGAAATACGAAAGTTCATCAGAATTGGTGGCAAGATGGCCTCCGAGGTCGATCTGAAGAACAGCCAGTTCTTCTTCCTGGCTTGCCTGACGTTGCACAAAGAAGCATCTGAAGAGATTTTGAAGGGTTTTTCTGGATTAAAGGGATATCTTGAACTATTGCGCTTTTATTATGAGCAATATCCCGATTATAAGTCGTTTACGGATTCGGCCCTAAATGGCAGTTTATACGAGTACGCGATTCAGCAATACGCCAGCATCGGCAAAAAGGTCAGTAAAGAAAGGATGAAGGAATTGCTCTTCAAGGCGATCTTCAGTCAGGCGGGTGAGTGTCCACAATCCGAAAGAATACTGAGTATGGTTTTTCCCTCACTGGTCAAGTTAGGCAATATCATGAATCAGGAACCAGGGAGATTGCCACGGTTGCTTCAGGTGTGTGAGGCGAGGTGTCTCTTGGATCGAGTAGCCGACCAAGCAATACAACTTGGGGTAGTATTTGCTACAGTACACGATTCCTTTATCTGCAAACCCGACGATGTGCCCTTGTTCAAACACTTGATCAAAAATACGTTTACGCAACTCAATTTACCTTGTCCCCAAACCTCCTAATGTAATACACACCATTCCATTTCCAGCCGTATGCGGAAGGCGGAATCATCTTCGATGAAGCATTTCTGGTCGAAATTGTCTGGTGACGCTACTTACCGACCACGGGCAGATTATTGAAATGGGCTTAAAGGCCTTAATCCAATTGAAAATCAGAAATGGCTAAAGAAAAAACAGAAATTTAAAGCATTTGGATAATTAGGCAACCCCGCCTGCTTTTTACAACCAACTGAACAAGGAATTCGATCCCTACTCCTGCACACTAAGCCAATCACCCCAGAAAGCGACGGCTTACGAACTGACTGGGGTAAACGTAAATTTATCAATCCCCTATTCACGCTCATTGAAAGAATCTTTCGTATACAAAGCTGTCCAGGAATCGCGGAAGGAATCTATGTGTGATGCTGCTACCCGTGTCTACCAGCACGGGTAGCAGCATCACGATGTATCAAGCCCAATGAAGATGAAATCAGATGTAAAGGGTAGTATATGATTTGTAGAAATTAACATCTTGGGGAACTGGTGAGCAGCAAAACAGGGATGCGCGATTATTTGCACACCCTCTGTTGCTACAGCGGCAGTAGCAGACGCTGAACCTATTGCAATCTTCCCAATCTCATGAAATACATTCTTGATGTTGGGTTATGGTATTGGCTTAGGTTTCTTCATACCATACAATTTACAAAAAAACAAAAACCAACACATTACTTCCCCAAGAACACACCAGCAGACAACTACCTATTCATCCATTGAACAGCCCCGCACGGCTGCGTTCCTCTTGATGCACTACCAAAGGGCTTGATGGTGATGTTTAATGATGGGCAATCAATATATCATGCATTGGTGGATGGTACACAACGCATCATTAAATGCATAGATAAAATGTATTCCCCCTTAGAGTATACGCTGTTGCTGGAATAATACCGCTCTGGTACTACCACGCAGCAACTGGAATGAAACATGCTCTTAACTCCTTTCTTTTAAGAAGATAATCCTATAATAACGGAAGTGAAGTGAATAGGCTCGCCCCAAATAATTTAGGCGAGCCTAACTATTTGTATCTACATGTGGATTATTTCTACGATCCTGGCTGAATGAACATATGCGCTGATATAATCATAGTTTGCTTGTTGGGTTTTCAGGGAACATGCATCGCAAACCCCCATTCATGCATCGCAAAAAGGGGCATTTACGATGCATGAGCCACGAAAAAACCCCTACGAAAGCGCAGGGGCAGTATCAGGGTGATCCCGTTTGGATTATTTTCATCATCCAGGGGCACTTTTTTAAATCACTAATACCTACTCTACCCTCCTTTTCTGTACCCATTTTTGGGTCACAACCCCTTGATAACCAATCCATCCAACGGAACCTTTATACCTATTTTTAAACATCCGGTTACAAACCGCCTCAACAACATATTCACGAACATGGAAGAGAATACGATATACCCGGCTGAGTACATCGACAGCTACACATACAAGACCAATCAGAATTACCACTTCAAGGTCATCATGCGGCACGACAAGGCCACCAAAAAGGATGGTGCTCTGCGCCCGCTCTATATTCGCCGGACGCTGGGTGCCAAAGTCATCTTCGACAGCCTTCAACTCAAACTGCTGCCGGGGCAATGGGATGAGGATAAGCAGCAAGTTAAAAAGAATCATCCTGAATATCTAGAACTCAATAAAATGATCCTAGAGAGGCTTTTGCAGGCACGTAGTGGTATGTTTAAGCTAGACACTAAAGTGTTGATAGACGACCCCTCGTTCATCCAGAGTGACCATACTGCTGCTATTAACGCCGCTGTTGAAAAGGCGTTGGCGGAGGAGCGGATGAAGCATCAAAACCTGCTGCACTCTTATAATGCAGTGCTGAAGAAAAACGCCGAGTTGGAACGAAAGCTCCTGAAGCTGTCCAAGGAGCAGGAGGTTGAGACATCGCCGTTATTCACCGAGTTTGCGGACATCTATCTGAAGCGACTGAAGAACCCTGGCACGCACAAAGCAAATTCGTCGGCTGTGTCGATGTTCAGGGACTTTATCAAAGATAATCTGCCTCTACATCAAATCACGCCGATGATAATTAAAGCCTACGAGCAGCACATAGCCGACAATAACCAGTCATCGACCGTTCATCGCAAAATCAAGGTCATCAAGGCCATCTTCAACGAGGCCGAGCGAATGGATGCCATTAAGACCAATCCGTTCAAGAAATACAAGATGCCCGCGTTCAAGTCAGCTAAGATGGAGATCCTGACTGACGAACAACTGGCGACGTTGGAGAACCTTCAGATGAAGGAGGGAATGACCAAGTGGTATCACCTTCAAGCGTACCTGTTTTCCTGTTCATGCGGGCTTCGCATTTCCGACGTGTGCTCACTCACTTGGAAGAAGGTTGAGGGCAATCGCCTGGATGTTGTGACGCACAAGACAACGACTCCTTTGAACTTTGACCTGCCTCCTGCTGCCGTTCGGATTCTCGACAAACTGCGCAAACCTGACGCAAAGGAAACAGACTATGTGTTCCCGTTCCTGCCCAATAACAAGGAATTGACGCCAAAAGAAAGGATGCTGGAGACCAGCCGCGAAAACGCTTTAGTGAACAAGAATCTTCACATTTTCAGCGAGCAATTGGGGCTACCCTTCCGACTCCGCTTCCATAGTAGCCGGGCGTATTTTGCTACAAACAGCCTCAAAAAAGGTATGTCAATCAATATCTTGTCGAAGCTATTAGGGCACGCCTCAGTTCGTCAAACGGAAGCTTACCTCCGTTGGGACAGCGCCTCTTTATCCAAGGAGGTAAGCCGGATTTATGGATAAAAACTTTAAGTATTTTTTACTTTTTTATATTAATTCTGTGTTGCAGAAGAAGTTATAAAAAAAGCCTCAGACCATAATCTGAGGCTTTTTTATTTATAGGATGTCCGATTCCGGCACCCCGTTTTTTACTAGTTCCTTTCGAAGGTCGATGTCGGTGTTGTTCTTATCAATTTTTACCTTGTCAGAATTCCATGAGATGACAATTGGCTTCTCATAGACGTCTTCACCTTCATCCTCGCCCACGCACATAATGATCACGCGATTCGTCTGCTCCATCGACAGGACGACGTTGTATAAATCCTGAACGCTGAGCTTGCCTTCAAACTGCTTCAACGTTTTGATAACTGCTTCTTTGTAGTCGATCTTGGTTATTGTTTCCATGCTGCAACGGAGTTTGAGTTATTAAAAATAAGCAATTTAATTTTATGTTGATAAACCATATTTTGAATGAGCGAGGTTTTGAAATGCTGGTTGTAGATGTCTTCAGGAACTGCTAAGTAAAGATCAATGTCCTTATTTTTACGCTTTAGTGCCTCGGCGTAGGTCATATATTGGCCGAAAGCTTGATACCAGTCTTGTGTGAAAGTGGTGATCCAGCTTTTGACCTCAACCACGATCCGTTGACCATCTTTTTCACCATCGACATCAATCCAAAACTGATACCCGGAATCGCGCAAGGAAAAGGCTTTTGGTTTCAGTGTCCAACCATCCTTTTCTAAGGCTTCGCGTACCTGCGGTAATACCTTATCGTCAGCCATTGTAGAAATATTTACATAGCAAATATAGCAACAATCGTTGATAACAAAAAATTAAATTTGGTCAAATAAAATATTACAGAATTTTATTTGGAATAAATGCTTTTTGTACGATAATTATGCCTACTTTTACACATCAATCCTATTCAACCAACTTATGATATGATGAATATCCTTATATTCTTCTACTTCCTCTCTGTAATCATTTTAGTAGTTACGGCTGGACTTTGGTTGAAAATGATCTCCAACCAAACCGAGGATCAATTGCCACTCCGTGTACGCTCATTTAAGGACATGCAGGCAGCAAAGCGTAAGCCGGGTGAAGAGTGCATCATCGAATGGAACCGAGTGATTAAAAAAATGTTCGACGAATATCCTTACAAGAAACCATAAGTATAGTTCCCTTTTTACTTCTTGATGAAAGAAAATCGTACTTCAATAAAAGTTAAAGTACGCTTTTCGAATGTGATATATACATATAGAAAGCCTGATCTAAAACTGCTTTCTTAAAAAATGTATACTATCCCATGTCAATTGAAATCTGGGCTACCGTAGCAATAAACGGCACCCCCACCCACTTCCAAATCTCCAACCATGGACAACTGAAAAACCTAAAAACAAACCGAATAAGAAAGCCGCTGGTCAATCCCACTACCGGCTATTGCACACAGCAGTTACGAGTCGATGGTGTGACTCATTTTAGATACATTCATCGACTGGTTGCAGAATGCTTCATCCCAAACGACGATCCTACTAAGAAAGAAATCCACCACCTTTCAAAAGACAAGCAGGATAACGCGGTCGAAAATTTGATTTGGACTGATCACAGAGGTAACAAATTCGCCGACCGAAAATTGTCACAGGAGCAGGTTGTTCAAGCAAAGCAAATGTACGTCGCTGAGATGACGCTGGCTGAAATTGCAGCGCATTTCAACGTCACTCCTTTAACGATTTCTGTCATATTGAACAACCGCCAAAAGAATAATATCCGAGTTGGCAATTGCTCCAAAAAGCGAGCGGCGAAACGCAGGAACTTAGCGGAAGAGTTACAGAATAGTTTATAATGCGAATCAAGAGTTGAAGACCAGGCAAATAAGGGCAGCAGCGAGTCTGCCATAACAATGCAGCCAGAGTCCCTTTTCAGAGCGAACTTTACTGGCAGTTTGAATTTGCGTCTTCTCAATGAGCCAGTTAAAGAAGG
>JANMZB010000665.1:0-7376 GCA_031382725.1 Sphingobacteriaceae bacterium
CATAGTTAATGTTCCCGATAAGCTGGACTATAACCTTCATGTTAAGCCCATTTTGTCGGACAGGTGTTTTGCATGCCACGGGCCTGATAAAAACAAACAGAAAGGCGGACTCCGCCTGGATTTGGCAGTTGCTCATGATAAAAAAACGGAAAGTGGCCGCAAAGCCATCGCTCCCGGGAATCTTGATAAAAGCGATATGTTTCACCGGATCATTAGTAAGGATCCCGAGTTTATGATGCCAACGCCGGAATCTCATCTTACCTTAACGGCAGAAGAGAAGGCGGTATTAGTCAAGTGGATAAAGGAAGGCGCAGAATACAAGCCGCATTGGTCATTAGTTCCACCGGAGGAAGTGAAAGTTCCTGAAGTTAGGAATACACAATGGGTTAAGAACCCGATAGACAATTTTGCATTGGCGAAGTTGGAAGCAAAAGGGTTAGTTCCGAATAAGGAAGCGTCTAAAGAAACCCTTATCCGCCGCCTCAGCTTTGATCTTACAGGCCTGCCACCTACCATCGAAGAGATTGATTCTTTCATTGCAGATAAGTCAACTGATGCATACGAAAGAGTGGTTAACCGCCTTTTAACATCTCCACACTTTGGCGAGCGAATGGCCGTAGACTGGTTAGACGCTTCGCGGTATGCCGATACACATGGCTATCAGGATGACGGAATGCGCAACGTATCTCCCTGGAGAGATTGGGTGATCTCATCATTCAACAGAAATTTACCTTATGATAAGTTTATAACCTGGCAGCTTGCAGGCGATTTACTTTCCAAGCCAACACGAGAGCAAATCATGGCAACTTGTTTTCTGCGTAATCATCCTCAAAGCCAGGAGGGTGGAATTATCGACGAAGAATACCGGATTGAATATGTTGCCGATCGTGTGAATACTTTTGGAAAGGCTTTTCTAGGATTAAGCGTTGAATGTGCCCGTTGTCACGATCATAAATATGATCCGATTACTCAAAAGAATTTTTATCAGCTATTCGCATTCTTTAACAACAATAACGAATCAGGCGAGATTCCGTACTCTGGTGAAGCTAGTCCGTCACTAATACTCACAAAGCCAGAAACAGATAAAATTCTTACTTATATAAACAAGCTTCAAATACCTCAGATTCAAAAGCAGCTTGCTAAAAATTTATATCGCAAGCAATTTGAAGTATGGTTAAAGAATGCTCAAAAGCAAAGTGAAAATTATTCCGCAATTACAAAAGATATTGTAGGTCATTTCACCTTCGATAATGAAAATCTTAAGAATCTGGCAGGCGATTCTCTCACCTGCAAAACTACGGTTGGGGAAGGGAAAGGCCCTATTCCTGTTAAAGGAAGATTCGGAAATGGATTAAAGCTTGCAGGGGATATGAGCATTAATTTTAGTAACCATTTAAATTTCGAAAGAAATGAGCCTTTTAGTTTAAGTGTTTGGATTAATGTTTTA
Organism: Sphingobacteriaceae bacterium; assembly: GCA_031382725.1. Classification (GTDB taxonomy): domain Bacteria; phylum Bacteroidota; class Bacteroidia; order Sphingobacteriales; family Sphingobacteriaceae; genus Paradesertivirga. The sequence continues at coordinate 1,448 of JANMZB010000665.1, forward strand.
GAAATCGGTGAAGAGGGACCGCTATTTAGCAGATCTAGTTCGGAGCTGGATAACTGGCGGGGGTATTTATGCAATTTAAATAAGGATGGAACAATGACCCTGGGCTTTAATCATGTAACTCCCGACAATTGCATCACCTTAAAAACTAAAGAGAAGTTACCTTATCAAAAATGGACTAATCTCACCCTTACATACAACGGTAGCAGTAAAGCATCGGGGATAAAATTATTTATAAATGGAAAACAGGCGCATTTTAGCATTATTAATGACAATTTAAAACAAAGTATAATACTTGCCAGAGATAAAGCCAAGTGGAATATGCATGATTTTACACTTGGACGAGCATCAAGTAAATCCATGTCCAATGTGTCTTTTGATGAATTTAAAGCATTTAAACGACAATTATCAGTTTTAGAAGTACGACAAATAGCGGGAAGTACCAATTTGATTCCTCGGTTGTTAAAAGTTTCTTCATCGAGACTAAAGCCTGTACACAAGGATCAATTATTTGAATATTATTTAGCTACTGCAGATAAAAAGTACGATTCACTATTACTAAAGCTTTCTGAAATAAGAGGGAAAGAAAACGATATCCTTACTGATCAGGAAGAGCTTATGGTTTACAAGGAATTAAAAACTCCCCGCCCCACTTTTATTCTGGACCGTGGAGCTTATGACGCCCCCACTGTTAAAGTACAGCCGGGCACGCCCGAAAGTGTTCTGCCTTTTGACGAAAGTTTCCCTAAAAACCGGCTAGGATTGGCCAGGTGGCTGACGAGTGAGAAACAGCCTTTGTTCAGTCGTGTTGCTGTAAACCGGTTCTGGCAACAGTGCTTCGGGCAGGGAATTGTGAAAACTTCTGATGACTTTGGTAATCAGGGAGAACTTCCCACTCACCTTGAGCTTTTAGATTGGCTGGCATACAGTTTCAGATCTGAAGGTTGGAATGTGAAGAGTCTGATCAAGAAAATGGTGATGTCGGCAACTTATCGCCAGTCTTCAATACCAAGCCGTGAAATATTAAATGCAGATCCCGACAATAAATTATTTTCGAGGGCACCCTCTTACCGGATGTCGTCTGAAATGATTCGTGACCAGGCTTTAGCTGCAAGTGGTTTGTTAGTCAAAAAAGTAGGCGGTAAAAGCGTTTATCCTTACCAACCCGCCGGGCTCTGGGAGGCTTTGGCTACGAGAAATATCACAAAATACAATCAAGGCCATGGCGATGACCTTTACCGCAGAAGCATATACACTATCTGGAAGCGAAGCTCGCCTCATCCGGCTATGCTTAACTTTGATGTTCCCGACAGGTATTCTTGCACTGTAAGAAGACAAAAAACCAGCACGCCTCTTCAATCACTTGTGCTGTTAAATGATTTACAGTATGTAGAAGCATCGCGTTTGCTTGCAGAAAGAATGATCCAGAAGGGCGGTTCGTCACCAGTAGCCCGAATAGTTTATGCTTTCCGATCGCTGACAAGCAGATATCCCCGTAAGGAGGAACTGGGTATTTTGTTAGACCTGTATAAAGAAGAATTCGCCGAATTTTCCAAGGATTCTAAAAAAACTGCTGCCTTATTAAAGGAAGGAGAGTTTGCATATAACAAGAGTTTAAACACTAACGACCTTGCTACTTGCACGGTACTTGCAAATACATTGATGAACTTTGATGAGTTTGTCATCAAACGATAAATAGATTTAGCTATGCATCATTCACACGAAGAAGAGGTTGCTTTTCAAATGAGCCGCCGGGATTTTATTTCCCGTTCCAGCCTGGCAGGAGTGGGCCTGGCAGCATTATCATCTTTGCTGCCACAGGAACTGTTTGGAGAAACAAATCCTAAACCTATTTTGCCGCATTTTGCTCCCAAGGTGAAGAGAATTATCTATTTATTTCAAAGTGGTGGTCCCTCCCAATTAGAATTGTTCGATTATAAACCCAAGCTGCGAGAAATGTTTGGTAAGGAATTGCCGCCATCAATACGCGGAAACCAGCGACTAACAGGAATGAGTTCAAATCAGAAATCATTCCCCTTGGCTATGGGCAAATTCAATTTTAAGCAACACGGTAAAAGCCGCGCCTGGGTATCTGATCTTATGCCTCATACCGCTAAGGTTGTGGATGATTTATGTTTTATAAAATCGATGTATACCGAAGCTATCAATCATGATCCGGCAATTACATTTTTTCAAACGGGTAGTCAGCAGGCCGGAAGACCCAGCTTTGGTTCCTGGCTGAGTTATGGCTTAGGTAGTGAAAATAAAAATCTCCCATCGTTTGTGGTTTTGCTTTCCCGCGGAAGCGAAGGCGATCAGCCTTTGTATTCCAAGCTTTGGGGAAATGGATTTTTGCCTTCAGAGCATCAGGGTGTGATATTCAAATCGGGTGATAATCCGGTTTATTACCTTAATAATCCTGGCGGGATAGATCGTGTAAGCAGACGAAGGGTGTTAGATAAGTTAGCTCAATTGCATCAACTACAATTTAAGAGTGTATTTGACGAGGAGATTAATTCGCGCATTTCCCAATACGAAATGGCGTATAGAATGCAGGCTTCGGTGCCTGAAACTTTGGATACTTCTAAAGAGCCGGAGTATATCTATAATATGTATGGTGAAGATTCTAAGAAGCCAGGCACTTTTGCTGCTAATTGTTTGCTTGCCCGCCGTTTGATTGAAAAAGACGTGCGGTTTGTACAGCTTTATCACCAGGGATGGGATCATCATGCTATTTTGCCAAAAGACATTAAGCCAATGGCTAAATCTGTTGATCAGGCATCAGCAGGATTGATAAGGGATCTTAAACAGCGTGGCTTGCTTGATGAAACGCTTGTTATTTGGGGCGGCGAATTTGGTCGTACGAATTATTCTCAAGGGAAGTTAGAGATCGATAATTATGGTCGTGATCATCACCCACGTTGCTTTACCATTTTTATGGCCGGTGCCGGAATTAAAAAAGGAATGACCTATGGTGAAACCGACGAGTTTGGTTATAATATTGTGAAGAATGGAGTTCATGTTCATGATTTCCAAGCAACAATACTTCATCTATTAGGCATTGATCACGAAAAACTAATATTTAAACATCAGGGTCGAAGATATCGGTTGACGGACGTTTCGGGGAAGGTTATAAAGAGTATCCTTACTTAGATTTCATAACTAGGTTAAAGCAGTTTTGCAATTAAAACGAAGTAAAATGACAAAAAAAAGTCACTATTGCGCTATAGTGACTTTATATAATTACGGTGACTTAAAATTAAGCTTGTTTCACCAGCTGTATCTCTGCATTAATACGGATATCGTCACTTACAACAACTGCACCGGCTTCTGTCACAGCATTCCAAACAAGTCCATATTCTTTTCTGCTGATTTTCCCGGTTATAGTAAAGCCAGCTTTAGTCTGCCCGTACGGATCAGTTACAATTCCGCCAAATTCTACATTCAATGAAATTGGTTTTGTGGTGCCTCTTATGGTCAGATCACCATGCAATACCGCTTCATCGCCGTTTGCCTCGTATTTTTTACCTGTAAACGTTAATTGCTTATGCTCTTCTTCATTAAAAAAATCAGCGGATTTTAAATGCGTGTCTCGCTGCTCATTATTGGTGTTGATCGAATTAATATCGGCCGTAAATTCAATTCTTTTTGCTGTATTGAAATCTTCGCTCTCAGTCTCAACTTCCAGATTAAAGGTTTGAAAATAACCTGTTACAGTAGTTATCATTAGATGTTTAACTTTAAACTGCACTTCGCTATGAGTGGGATCAATTTTCCATGTAGTTGCCATGATGATTTAATTTAGTTTTTAATTATATGAGTTTAGTGTTTAAACATCTAATTATCGAATATGTTCCAAACAGCTAGAAAACAACTAATAGAATAATAGGATTTTTTAAAATTCTACTTGAATTAAATCCAGTCAATCAATTAATCTACTTTCTTAAAATATTAATAAAAATAACTGTACGTTAAAAAGAGCAGGTTTAGTCGAAATCAGCCATAGTTTAATTATAAATTGCTTTATCAAGGCTTAAATCGCGTCTAATTTGCTGGCATTAAATTGGTTATACTCTGTCTATAAATTAAGATTATGTGCAAAATATTTATAATAGACGATTATTCGATCAACCTACGGGTTGCAGAACTGATCGTTAGACGAAATTCGCAATTTGACCAAATCACTACATATGAACAGGCAGAATCTGCATTAGATGATATGATAGATCATTGTAATGATGTGAATTATTTACCAGATCTCATTTTTCTGGATTTGCATATGCCGGTAATGGATGGTTGGGAATTTATTGAGAAGTTCGAAGAAATTTATTCTTTGCTTAAAAAGAATGTAACGATTATTATTTTATCATCTTCAACAGACAATCGGGATATTCAACGGTCTAAACAATATTCTACTGTTAAAGGGTTTTACTCAAAACCTCTTACTGTCGAAATGCTTTTAGAAATAACCAACCGATTTGCCTGCGCATCTTAATTATTAAATAAATCTATAACTGATTATCAGTTATAGATTTATAAACATGTTTAAAGTTTTATAATGATATTAACGTCAGAATCAAGTTTTTGCCTTGTTAGGCCTAATTGAGTATTTACTGAGTTTGTATTCGTTTCCAAATCAGAAATCAAAGCTTCTCGTCTTTGAATCTCCTGCGCAGATAGCATACTCCTGTTTTGATCGAGATTCGATTTTAATCCCAAAAGTTTATTAGCGGCTATTCTTACCAGGGCTTCTCCATACGACATTCTTTCCCAGCTTTGCTCATAAGTGTTATATACGTTTTCACGAGATTTAACGTAACTATCCGACCATCGGCCTGCATTGTTGTTTTTGCATTCACCACTTTCATCACCGTGATTCATATGAGCTTTTAACGCATTTTCAGAAACATTAATAGTAACACCATTATCAACTCCGTCCGAAGATGGTTTATGACAAATGGTTACCTTCTTTTGATCTTTGGGATGTTTTCTGTTTGCAAAATCATTCAGGTTCCAATCGATATCTCCGTCACGTTTCCCATTCATTTTATGGCTGTTCCCATTGCCATGGGCCATTTTTTTATAATTTTTATCTTTTTTGTCATTCTTTTTGGATGAATATCCATTATCATCATTTTTGTGACTTTGCCCCTCCTTATTTCCCTGTTCGTGCTTTCCTTTTCCCTGATGGTTATCTTTATCAATACCATTTTCCTTTTGATGGTCAGGTTTATCATCAGATTTAGCCTTACCATTATCCTGCGACTTGTTACCCTTATCCTCTTTTTTATCTTTTCCAGGCTGTAAGTTTGTGAATGCCGCCATAGTAATAACAATTACCGGAACGATTGCTATGCTGAGTATCTTTCTTCTTTTCATGATTTTTTATTTAGTGGTTGCCATTTCTTTGTCTGCTTGTTCTAAAGAAGCTTCCAATTTTTTTGTCTGGTCATCAAGCTCTTTGTTATTTTTCTCTAATTCAGTTGAAACAGAGTCCATGGTAGCAATTTCCGGCTCATCGGCTTTTGCAGATTTACCCGAGCATGAGCTTAATAAAAGCGCAAGCGGCATAATCATAGTTAATAGATAAATTTTTCGAAATCTCATTGGTTTTAAATTAGTAGTGGAGTGAATTATTGTAATATACCTAAAATTGGTTGTTAATTATTTATAAAATTAGGATTGCAATGTTTTACATTTAAACCTTCTGGTAGTTTCAACAATACAGAATAATGAAGATAGGAGTCGCGCAACTTAAACCGGTAAAGGGTGATATTGATGCTAATATCGCCAAGCATCAAAAGCTAATAGAACTTGCAACGTCGTTGAATGCTGATGCAATATTTTTCCCTGAGCTTTCGCTGACTGGCTACGAACCTGAACTTGCCATAGCTCTGGCTACTAGTCAAGACGACACCAGGTTTGATGTGTT
>JANMZB010000075.1:0-3095 GCA_031382725.1 Sphingobacteriaceae bacterium
CCCGTTAATTAGTTATTACGGCTATCATTCATCAGTAGACCATTTCTCTGATGTTGATTTGCCTGATACTATTGATTACGTTTTGATTACCCATAATCATCAGGATCATATTCTGTTTGAAACATTACTTCCTTTAAGGCATAAAATTAAAAATCTAATTGTGCCTCGCACAAATAGTGGCAAGTTGGAAGATCCCGATTTGAAATTAATGTTTCAGAATATTGGCTTCAATAATGTTGTGGGTATGGATGAAATGGAAACTATTAATTTCAGCGACGCTGTAATTACCGGATTACCATTTATAGGCGAACATTCAGATTTAAATATCTTAACCAAGATGTGTTTCTTGGTTAAGATAGGCGACTTCAAGCTATTATTCCTGGCAGATTCACGAATTGTAGAACCAGCCCTTTACAAAAACATTCATCGTCATATCGGAAATGTAGATGTGATGTTCCTGGGTATGGAATGTGATGGCGCACCGCTTACGTGGTTATACGGACCCTTACTTACCAAGAAACTTGCCAGAGACATGGATGGAAGCAGGCGACTAGCCGGCTCCGACTGTGAAAAAGGCATGGCATTGGTAGATATATTTAACCCGAAGGAAACCTACGTTTACGCTATGGGGCAAGAGCCATGGTGCGAGTTTATCAGCAGTATTAAGTACACCGAAGAATCACATCCAATTGTACAATCTAATAAACTCGTGAATTTATGCCGCGAAAGAGGAATGTTAGCTGAACGACTATATGGTGAAAAGGAGCTTCTTTATAATAAACAAGTTAGCGCGATTTAATTTTATTTAGCTCATAAATTGAGCGTTCTCACATGTCAGACACCTTTTTTTCTTTGCACCCTGCCCAGCAGGAAGTGTATACAGACCAGCTTTTAAACAGTAATAGCCCCCTATATAATATAGGAGGCTATATTGTATTAAAAGGGAAGCTGAATAAAGATGCTTTTCAAGAGGTCATTAATTCCGCTGCGGCGGATTTAGATTTCTTTAAGTTACGATTTGATCTCCAAGATCCTGATTTCCTTTGTCATTACGATGAAGGTTATAATGCATTTCAATTACAGGAATTGGATTTTAGTGCTGAGGTAAATCCTGAGGAGTCTGCGAAAAGCTGGACGCAAGAACAGTTTAATATTCCCTTTAACCTTCGTAAAAAAGATTTTCCCTTTGAGCAGTGTTTGTTAAAAATATCAGAAAAGGAACATTGGTTTTTTGGAAAGTATCATCACCTGATAACAGATGGGTATGGATTCATCGTTTGGATTCAGTACATCGCTAACAAATATCATTCGCTTATTTCTGGCACTGAGATTGAATTTAATTATCCTTTATATAAAGATGAAGCGGTAAAAGCTTCTGAATACTTAAAATCTGGTGCTTTTGAAACTGATGCCGCTTATTGGAAAGAAAAGATTCAAAGTCGACCGGATAAGCTTTTGCATAAAGGCCGTCAAGCTGGAGAAAGTTCAACATCAATCGTTCAATTCATCATACCTGATGATCAACGGCAGTTATTAGAAGAGTTACAACGCGACACAAAGTCGAGTTTACAGCAGTTAACCCTTGCCGCGCTCCTGATTTATTTCGGGAAAACGACATCAAAGTCTGAGTTTATATTTGGCGTTCCTATCCATAAACGTGGCTCGCGAACACTTAGAAATACAGTGGGGATGTTTAGCGGGATTCTCCCGTTTAAAGGGAATTTTGATGAAACGAAAACTGTGTCGGATGTTTTGACTGAGATCTCAGGAATACAGAGAGCAGATTATCGCCACCAAAATTATCCCATCGGCGAATTGAGCCGCCACCTGAAAGTGAATAATGCGGAAGGTTATTTATATGAAGTACTTGTTAATTACGAACCATTAAATTTTGAATTAAACTTTGGTGAAGAGATTCAGGCAAGCATAGTACGCTTGGCTAATGAAGACGAACGTAATCCTTTACAACTCGCTTGGCGGGATTATGGACCTCAGCAGGCTTTAGAGCTTCAGGTACATTTCTCAACCGAGAATTTCACCTCGCAAGAAGTTGCAATGCTTGCCGAACGTATTGTTTTTATCATTGAACAATTTCAGGCATCTCTTCATCAAAACATAGGGAGTATTAGTATTCTGTCTTCTGCTGAAATAAATCAGTTAGAAACATTTCAAGCTCCCCCCTCGCGTCCCTACCCGTTAAAAAGCATTGTAGATCTTTTCAACGAACAGGTACAGCAAAGCGGTGATAAAGTAGCGATCATTGAAAGTGCTACCAGCCTTACTTATACCGAATTAGATCAGCGCTCAAACCGACAGGCCCATTACCTTCAAAGCAAGGGTTTAGAAGCAGGTATGCTTGTACCTCTTTGCCAGGATAGAGGGATAGAGATGATGATCAGCATCCTGGCTATTTTAAAAGCCGGCGGAGCCTATGTTCCACTAGATCCTTCGTATCCTCAGGATCGGATTACCTTCATGCTCGAAGATACAGGAGCAAGAATCGCCATAAGCAGCAAAGACCATAAGACAAAGCTTCAGCATCTTTCAGCGCTTGAGATCATAGAACCGGAGGATGCCGATGCAGCAGCCATCGCCGCCTGCCCTGGAACCCGACTACAACATACCATCAGCCCTAATGAGCTAGCTTATGTGATTTATACCTCCGGCTCTACCGGTAAACCCAAAGGCGTACTGGTAGAACATAAGAACGTAGTAAGTCTGGTTAAAGAAGTAGATTATGTAAACCCCGATCCCGAAGATACCCTTCTGGTAACCGGCTCCCCATCTTTCGATGCTACCACGTTCGAATACTGGAGCATGCTGCTCAACGGCGGCCGCTTAGTGCTGTGCAGCGAAGAAGAACTGCTGGATCACACCCGGCTTAAGGAGCAGATCAGAAAGCATGGTGTAACCATGATGTGGTTTACCTCCAGCTGGTTCAACCAGTTAACCGATACAGACATCAGCCTTTTTGAAGGATTAAAGACAATCCTGGTAGGCGGTGAACAATTATCAGAAGAACATATCCGGAAGTTCAAAGCTCAGTATAAAAATATTAAACTCCTAAACGGTTACGGCCCGACTGAAAACACCAC
>JANMZB010000764.1:0-1887 GCA_031382725.1 Sphingobacteriaceae bacterium
CAATCCGTGATTCTCAAATTTCAAATTTGAAGTTTTGCCTTCCGTTTTACCCACAATTAATTCTGTAAGCGAAGCCGTTTTAAATTCGCTTTTCACCTTCAATTTATAACCGTTCAATTGATACCCCGTAGATGTGTTTGCCCAAACCGCATACACTACCTTTTTACCACCCGGCTGACTGAATTTATAGATCAAAATATTCGGGTTTCCTGATGGAATTTCCCCTGCATAAAACATATTCTTTAATGTGTTCTTTAAAGTATAAACATAATACCATGACTTTTTGGGTTTCCAGTCGCCTTTTGGGCCAACTAAGCCGCAGCTAGAATACCATATTTTACTTTTTGGATCTACATCTCGCAGCATATACATCTGGGCACGATCTACACCCGCCGCAGCAAAAGCCAAATAGCTCCTTACCAGCCATTGCCCTTGCACCTCCTGAATATCATAGTTGCCAATTGTTGGTGGAGATAAAGGCGATTTCGGGTTTGTGTCCCAGCCAAATTCAGAGACCCAAACTTCTAAACCAGGCAAATTTTTATCCCGATAGGCAGTAATTTCTTCAAGCTTTTCCTTGAACATGCTTTCTTCCGGACTTTTAGCCGGTCCGCCGCCTTCCCAGCCTTTTGTAGATTTCCAGCCGTAGGTATGAAAGTTAATAACATCAGCCGCAAACCTCTTATCGGTACGGTTTTTTTCAAACCAGCTTTTCATTTGCTCAACATAATCAAGGTTTAAACCGGCCAATCCCCCCATTACAAATTTCATTTTCGGGTCAGCATTTTTTATTCCGAAAGTACCATTGCCTTTGGTCATTCTTCCTTCGTGACCGTCATAGTTTGCGCTGGCCATAGCTGCGTATTCCTCCGGTGAAAAATGAGCATTATTGCCTTCCCATTCCTTGTTTTGTTCGTTCCAGTCTTCTAAATAATGGACCAAATTCATTCCTGTATTTCGAGGCTGATCATCAGCTAAAGTGAGCTTCTTATCAGCCACAGCTACCGAGCCATAACGTGCGGCAAACTGGTACATATGATGGGCTTTTTTATGATAAGAAAGCGGATCTTCGGGATTGGAATTTGCTTCATCTACCGGTCTGTCGAAATGCTTCAAATCACCCTTATGAAGCCACTTTACATTTCCCTGAATACAAGGCGAAATTTTTAATCCGGCATCATTGATATTTTGATAAAACGTATCAAAATTCCAGATTCCCGGTGCCCATTTTATTTGATTTTTTCCAAGGTGATTTGCCCCATCGTCATCCCATTCCCAATTGTGGTATTCTCTAATAAAACCTACGGCTTTTAATTTATCTATTGGATCATCTACAAAGGCATTAGCCCCAATAAACTCATCCATAGTAAACTTGCCTTTTGAAATGGTTTTGTAAGATTTTTTTGGTGCAGAAATGCAGCTTATCAGGATTAGAATGATGCAGAAAGGATAGACCTTAAAGTTTTTCTGAAGATTGTTCAAAGGCATGTATTTTAACTTCTGCTCTTGAACGGATTTTAGAATACAAAGTTATACTAACCAGCAAACAGGAGACTATTTTATCAAAGGATCTCTCTCCCTCGCAAACAACTCAAATACCTTTTTATCCACCCACGCCGGAATCAACTTATTCATTAAAACAGCTAATTTCCCTTGTGTGGTCATAATTAGCGTCCGCTCTCGCTTAATCACCCCATTCACAATCGTTTTCGCAACTTCCTCTGCAGTCATCATTTTACCTTCATCCATACTCGTTTCACCTTGAGACGCACCATCTCTTGCGAGTGCGGTATTCCGGATGTTAGAAGCAGTAAAGCCGGGGGCGGCAATCATTACGTGTAAGCCGGTTTTTAAGTTTTCCACTCTTAGGGCTTCTAAAAAGCCGTT
>JANMZB010000765.1:0-1959 GCA_031382725.1 Sphingobacteriaceae bacterium
GTTCATCGTGATTTATTACTAGATGAGCTAGCCAATCAACCAAAGCTACTCCCGTTGGACTCAATTATGGGTGTAAGAAAGATTGATGATTTCGATTATGAAATTGTTGTAAAATACCCCGACCAAACAAAATTGTGACTAGAGAGTTTATTAACATCAATTTTGAACCTCAATTCATTGAAAAAATCAATCAACATCACGAAATTGCAGAATACATTTTATTGGACAACGAACAAAAAGTATTTAAAAGTCAAAAAAGAATTCCTAAAGTACTAAAAGAACCCATTTCTTTTGAACGAGACAACACACAGGAGCATATTAAGTTGGTACGCATGGTAATCATTATGCACAAAGTATCAAAACAAAAACGGTTACACAATCATGTTGAGTGGTCGATTATATGCGAGCGAGAATTTAATGGCAGCTATAACTATTCACCTATAGCAGAAGAACTAATTCAAGTTATTGTGAACGGTTTAATGAATGGTCCAACAACTCATGAGTGGATAGAAGCATGTAGAAACATTTTTGAAAGAGAACATAAAACAAAAACCCGGGATTCTGATCATTTCATCGATGTAAAAGACAAGGATTTCGAGTCTCAAAACATAAAGTTCGGACATTATGGAGTCAAAATACCTTACTACGTGAATGTTGAACATTTGGAATATTATAGTCGCAACGCACAAGGATTAATCTCTTCCATATCTTATAGACCAATAGAACAAAAGTTCAACGGATTGACACAATACCCAGATGGTCGAGTAGTCAAGGAACCATTATCCGATGAGTGGGTCAAAGAAAATTTTCCTGATGAGATGTACGACTATTTCAAAAATAATTCTGATACGAAAGTTCGGTACTTAAATGTACCCCCGGGAGATACAAACACAATTCCATTGCAATTTATAAAATCGTCTAACCCAGTCATCAAGTATCAACAAAACGAGGAAAAAACCTGTGCATTTTCATCCATGAGCAGCACGTTACATTACTTGGGATACACAAAGTTGGCTACCCAACTGCAGCTGTTCAAAGAGACTTTTTATCAAGAACAATTCAGACACGCTCCTGACAAGGTGTTACAAAGCATTGTTAGCTTTGTTACTGGAACGAAAAAGGAATACCAATTTACTCCGAAGTATGCGTGTAAAAAAATCAGTTCAAATATTGATGTGTTACGTCATGAGTATGTAAAGGGTGATTTTTTTTGGTAACATTATGGGCTAACGATGCAGATATTGGCCATGCAGTATGCCTATGTAACAATTTCATCTTTGATAGCAATTGCAATCATGCACTTGATTTATCAAAAGATACAATGGATGTATGTTGTAACGGGGTATTTGCAAAAATACATACAGGGTATTTTTTTCATTCGTGTAAAGATACAAAAGATATGGTGAAAATGAAACTCTCCCCCAGAATGTCAAACAATTTCCGTTAACAATCCATTCTTATATAGTGAATCGATTCTTATATAATGAATCATGTAAACAAAAATTGTAAGTAAAACATTCGATAAAAATGTTGACTCATTTTTGTTGTTTCTAATGATTGTTATTATCGTTTCAGTAACTTTTTATTTTCATACATATAATTCTATTCGTGAAAGGTTTATAGTCCACCTCAAAACTGTGTCATGAGATAATATTGTCGTCAATTCAACATTACCGCCGTCAATATCGGTGTAGTCGTATTACGCTATACCGATAATTTGATGACTGATTGTTGAAGATTTCAGTATATACGATTCAAATCATATATACATATTATCGATACAGTGACTGTTGTAATCGATGGTGAAATTCATGACACATGAAGCAAAATTGTTGATTATCCAATATTTGATTTGGTATTTATTTGAATTGTAAAAATTTCTTGTAATGTCAACATATAATTTGGATTACGATTTTAGTGTGTGCGGGGGTAAAGTCCGCACATACATTTTGCTGTGTC
>JANMZB010000779.1:0-1780 GCA_031382725.1 Sphingobacteriaceae bacterium
CGTCCACATCTTCGGAAAATAAGTTTGACGTAAGGAGTGGACGTATCCTAAAGCGCACAAGAAAGCTCGCAAATTGTCAAATACAAGTACTAGCGAAAAGCCCGATACATTAAATGACTCCAAAGAATCATTGTATTCAAGTGATACTGACTCTTCATTGGACATAGAATATTTTAAGAACCTACATAAACAGAAATAAATTTGAAATCACAATACGACTATTAATGAAATTAACATACAAATTTATATTTAGTAATCAAAATCCGGAACATTTAAAAATAAATCTTTTGTATCAATCGTTCCTTCTTCTTCCTCGTTTTCAATAATGTATTCAAAGTCAATTGCATCATTCTCTTCGAATTCACAACATTTGTAACCGATAGATCGAAATGTTTTCCGTATACTTTCTTCACTTATTTTGTTGTATGCATTGTGAACCCATTGTACAATGTCATCTCTATCGGGTGTAGGTAATTTCATTGCATTGGCAACGCCCCTATACTTTTCAATGCACCATTTGTGATGACAATCTCTGATATGTCTTTTAAATGGTGCATTAAATCCTACATCCACTGGTTGTAGAACACAAGTATACCCGGGTGGTATGTATTCGATTTATACTCCGATGGCATTACATGCCGCAACAAATTGTCTCATCTTGTGAACTTTGTAGTGATCCAACAGAAGGAAAGCATCATCGATACCTCGAACATATGGTTCGAGTATCGCGTCGATCCACTTCTGATACACCGTCTCATCAAACCAGCCGTTTGGTTGACAACAGCCGATAATACCCTCCTTAATTATCGCCTGCTCAGTGATTTTTCCTGGTTGGCCCTTGAATATAAAAAATGGTGGGAGCTTTGTACCGTCTGCCGCAACAGTAACCACAATAGTGCAGCGCTTGGCATCACACCCGGAGTCTCTTGCACACACACTTTTGGCTCCTTTTTTGGCCACAATAGTCTTCGACTTGCACTCGAAATAAACTGCAGTTTGATCCATGTTGATAAAGTATTTTGGGCTAACATTTTCCAGTGTCCCCCCTTCATTAAAGCGTTCGTTGATTGCAGTCGTGGTGTCTACTTTAACTTTTTGTAAATGTCCAGAAACTTTTTGGCCGACCCGAGTGACCCGTCGTATAGAAAGATTCCACCTTTCTAAGAAACAATAAACCCATCGCTAATTAGTTGTGGATTGCTGTTTTTAAACTTCTTGCTATCATCCATACTTAGTGCTTGTGCAATAATGTTGTTTGTGCGAACTGGAATATCTTCCTGTCGCATTTCTTCAACCCAGTTATGAACCTTATTCTCAAGTTCAAAAAACTCCACTAATCGGCCTCTGTGAGTAGTCTTCGCGTTAGGATTCAGCAAGACTTTTAGCTTCAACTCATCAATTTGCCCCCGCCAGGCTCGAATTTGGCAAGGCTGTACCTTATGTGCTACTGCCGTGGATCGTACATTGCCCGATGCAATGGCTTCTTGAACTATCGCGATCTTCTGCTTTACAGAATAAGTGAAGTGATGCTTTTTGTTGTATTTCTTTACCAATCCGACTGCTCTTGAGGCTAATTGCGGAGTAGTCATCGCTGTTTGCATTCCAGGGATGTCCAACGTATTGTCAATTGGATTGGGTGCTATGATGCTTAGACTCCGTAAAGCATCAACGACCTCATCTTCGGGTACGTTATCGTAGTCATCAAAGTCTTCCATTATTTTTTCAAATTTAATATCTGTATGATAACATTATCAATATATTTACCAATTACAAAGTACGA
>JANMZB010000783.1:0-3181 GCA_031382725.1 Sphingobacteriaceae bacterium
TTATCACAGTCATAGCGCGCATACAATTAACGAGCAAGGTTTTAGTGCTATCATATTAATATAGAAGTAACTATTTACCAACAGAAGTTCGATAACGCTGCGAAGATTTTTCTACAGTCTCTATGCCTATAGGAAAGTAAACATCTTGGCCTGCGCGTGATCAAGATGAGACTACTGAAACGTTTCAAGGTTGGCCTCTTAGCAAGCGGTAAATTAGGCTATTTGGGTCTCCAGAAATTAACTTTAGTACTTTCTGTTCCGCAAAATTCATCGACATCTGAGAGAAAAATGTTTTGAATGTTTTAAAGCTGGACCTTCTAACTTTCGCCAGGAATAGGATGAACTTATTTTTGAACTCTAGAATAGTCCCCTGTTCCATCGCAATGTTTATATCAGTTAACGCAATTAGAATTTCGGCTTTGTCTTCGTTTTTAATAGAAGAGGATTCTTCAATAAACAGCTGATTTTGATCGATCATACCATCGAAAAATAGTTGGCTTTCTAGATCCAATGGCCTTGTATCTTCATGCTCAACTGTCTTGAAAAAAGACGAAATTTCATCAATGTAGTTTGCTAAGATTCGGTCGTCGTAGATGCTCTCAATTTGGTCAACCTCCTGTAATAAGCTTACCCATGCATCGATAGAATTTCCGAGAGACTCTATTGCGCAGCCCGTATGTTGTTCAGTATAGCTATTTCGCGAAAAGGGTGAGACGTCAAAGTAAGCTGGATACCCTGACTTTATTTGTAAGTGAACCTTCCCTGGGTCGGCCTTGTAAATCTTAAAGTAGAATTTTTCATTATCAACTTTTGCTCTCAAGTCATAAAAATATTGAGCTTCAGGGTTTCGAATCTCGAGTATTTTGGATGAATGCGCCTTTATCTTCTTCTCAACAATCGCTAGCAAGACTACAGGAATATCTGACTTCTTCATTTCTACTTTGGAAAAGTTAATTAAAAGAGGTATTTGCAATTCGCAGCCACCTTAAGATTTATTCAAAACGACAAGGCGGGGATTAAAATATTCTTAAGATATGCACATAAAACTTAAGAATGTGATACCATTTGTGATACCTATTATGTTTTTCAAATAAAAAAAGCCTTCTACGAACTGTAAAAGGCTAATTATCGATTTAGATTGCGGAGAGCTAGGGATTCGAACCCCAGGAACCTTTAACAGTTCAACAGTTTTCAAGACTGCCGCAATCGACCACTCTGCCAGCTCTCCGGGGTCAAAAGTACAAACTCCGCGTAAATCTGCAAGAATGAATGTTGAAATAATTAATTATAGTGCTATGGGTTTGAATTACAGGCGTATAGTTTTGGTTTAGCCGTTTTTACTAAGCTTTTCTTGCACCGGTTCGTCTTTAAATGTGTTGAATTTAGGCTTAACAATCTTAATACTGCGCTTAGAAAGGTCGATACTGGCGTTTAATTCGAATCCTAAAAGGATAATTAAGGAATTAAAATACAACCAGATCATAACAACCAGCAGTGTGCCAATAGAACCATAAAGTTTGTTATAGTTACTGAAGTTGTTAATATAAAAACCGAATCCCCAAAAGGTTAATACAGCTAATAGGGTGGCCATCCAGGCACCAGGACTAAATAATCGCCATTTCTTTGTATTAGCTGGCCCGTAGCGATATAATAGGGATAGCATTATAAAGTATACCCCCACCAAAACTACCCATCTTACAACGCTTACAAATAAGATCCAAAAGGATTCTCTTACAGTAAAACTTGATTTAATTACAAGTACGGCATATTCTCCAGCTATAATCAGGGTTAACCCGATAATAAGAGCAAAAAACATCAGCAATGTTAAATTTATCGCCACTATCCGTTGCTTAAGCCAGCCTCTGGTTTCAATAATTAGGGATGATTTATTAAAGGCCTGCATTAAATTGCTGATTCCATTAGTAGCAAAGAAAAGTGCTGCTACAAATCCGAATGATAATAAACCGCCATTCTGCTTTTTTATAATTTCAATAAGTGTAGGTTCTACGGCGTTATAAGCCTGTCCGGGCAAATCCAGTTGCAAAAGGTCCATCAGTTCATCCTGAAAGCCTTTAATAGGAATGTACGGGATTAGTGTAAATATGAAAATTATACCCGGAAATATCGCCAGCATAAAATTATACGCCAGCGAAGAGGCCTTGTTAACTAATGAATCTTTAGATATCTCCTGGAAGAAAAAAGTTCCAACGGTATAAAGTGGGAGAGGACTAAATCCCGGAATGATAACCACCTTCGTCCAGTCCATGAATAAGCTGTATGGCCTTGTTTTCAAAAGAAGTTTGTGGAGCCACAACATAGATTATTCGAAAAATGATTTTAAACGGTTCTGAAAATCTACAGGAGGCATGCACGGTCTATTTCTTTTAATATCAATAAATGCAAGTGTGGTTTCCCCTTCGTGAATGAATTCATTTGCTTCATTGAAGAACTCATACTTAAAATGAATTTTTACTCCCGGCATTTTTGCGAGAATAATTTTTATCGTTAATTCATCATCGTATAAAGCTGGTTTTAGATACTTGCATCGCATTTCAAGAACAGGCATCATAATGCCCTCTTCTTCCATCGACTTATAAGTCATCCCCAAACTTCTGAGCATTTCTACCCGGCCAACTTCGTATAGTTCAGCGTAATTCCCATAGTACATATAGCCCATCTGATCAGTTTCACCATACCTTACTCTGACTTTGGTTTGATGGCTATACATCTACTTCTTAATATTTCTTTGATTTAATGCCTGCTGGAATCTTCTTGCGTTAGCCCGATGTTCGGCTTGAGTAACCGCAAAATTATGATAGCCCGAGAAATCTTCTTTAGCGCACATAAAGATAAAGTTATGCTTTTTATGATTCAGTACGGCATCTATAGCGTTAATGCTTGGCATCATAATAGGCCCGGGTGGCAAGCCGGAATAGACATAGGTATTATAAGGTGAGTCTTTTCTTAAATGACGATTAAGTACTCTGCGAATAGTAAAATCCTGATTTGCATAAATAACCGTCGGATCGGCCTGTAGTTTAATTCCCTGTTTATAGCGGTTCATATATAAACCGGCAATGGTGGGCATTTCGCTGTCGTTTAAGGCCTCGGCATCTACAATAGCTGCCAGAGTACTTACTTAAGTTTCAGAAAGACCTATCTATTTTGCCTTCGCTTTGCG
>JANMZB010000806.1:0-2299 GCA_031382725.1 Sphingobacteriaceae bacterium
TGTTGTAAGAGGCGAGGTTGTGGAGTTACTACTTGTCAAAAATCAAGATCCGGAGTATATTAAATGGGCTTATGATTATAGGAGGAGAAATCCTATTACAGTAGATGAAGGCGGATTAACAGGGCACGTTATTAGAACCGGCGAGTCTAGCTTAGTACCCATAGTAACTCCGGAAATGCTTGAACAGGCAATAACAGATAAAGAGCAACTTGATAAGATAAAGCGGCTGAACCTTCGGTCTTCCATTGTAACTCCAATGAAAGTAGAGGGGCAGGTAGTTGGAACTATCAATTTTATTTCAACAGTTGAGGGAAAGCAGTATGACGAGATCGATCTTCAGTTTGCCAAAGATTTTTCAACCAGAATAGCCCTTGCCCTTGAAAATGCCAGGTTACATGAACAGGCGCAACATTCCCTCGAAAAATTAGAACAGGCGGATGAAGAGGCCCAGGCAATGAACGAGGAATTGACTGCTATAAACGAAGAACTTTCTGCTTCTAATGAGCAATTAATTGGCGCAGTTAATAAAGCCCAGGAAAGCGAAGAGCGCTTTAGAAGAATGGCAGATGATGCCGATGTCTATATAGCTGTAAGTGATGAAACAAGTGGCTCCACCTATTTCAACAAAGCATGGTGTAACCTTACAGGTCGTTCAATGGAAGACTTACTTGAGTTTGGCTGGGTAGATTTGGTACATCCTGAAGACAAAGATCGTTTTGTCAATATATACCTTGATGCGTTTGAAAAAAGAGTACACTTTACAGGAGAATTCCGGGTTTTAAATAAGGAGGGCGAGTACAGATGCCTTTTTGCAAGTTGCCCTGTCAGGTTTAATCCTGATGGTTCTTTTGCAGGGTATATAAGTTCTTGTATTGACATTACGGATAGAAAACAGATAGACTCAGAAAGGCAGAAAAATATTGATGCACTGCAAATACTTAATTCAAATATTAGCTATAGAAAAGCACTATTTGAGGCGCAAAATGAAACTATTCCTGACGCCATTTTAATTGTTGATACTAAAGGTCACATTCTATCCTTTAATCAAAATTTTATCCGGCTTTGGAGAATACCTCAGGAAATAATTGACCGGAAAGATGATAGTGCTGCATTGCAGTTTGCAATGACGCAATTGGTAGATCCCGAGGGGTTTATTGAGAGGGTTAATTATTGCTATGCCCACCCGGAGGAGGTAGATCACGAAGAAGTTATTTTTAAAGATGGAAGAATCATTGAACGCTTTGGCACCGGTGTAAACGGAGAAGATGGCACTTCCTATGGCTGGGCCTGGTATTTTAAAGACATAACCGGACAGCGGCATTTGCAAAAACAAAAAGATGAATTTATCAGTACCGTAAGTCATGAATTAAAAACACCCCTGACTTCTATCAAAGCATACGCTCAGCTCCTTCATCGCTCGCTCCCGGATAACCAGAGTTTAGGTGACAAGAGTTTTTTAGCTCGTATGAATAACCAAATTCAGCATTTGGAACAGTTAATTCGGGATCTTTTAGATATCACTCGTGTAGACGCTCGTAAATTAGATTTTAAAAATGAAACCTTTGATATGGGGGTTATCTTAAGCGATCTGATTGAAGATTTACAGATGGTATCACCTTCGCACAAATTGATACTACAAGACAATGAATCAGTAAAGGTAAAAACAGATAAAGGTCGCATTATACAAGTAATTACTAATCTGGTTACTAATGCTGTTAAATATTCCCCAAATGCCGAAATGGTCTATATCTCTTCGCGAAGACAGGGAGCTTCATTGGTTTGCTCAGTTAAAGACTTTGGTATTGGAATAGCAGAAGATCAGCAACAATTTATTTTTGATCGTTTTCACCAAATAGAGCGTAGTAATTCAGGAACCGGTTTCAATTTAGGATTGGGCTTATATATCTCAAAAGAAATTATTACAAATGCCGGGGGGGAGATTTGGTTTGAAAGTGAGCCTGGTAAGGGTAGCACGTTTTATTGTAGTATTCCTGGGGCATAAATTCTTAGATTATGCTATTTGCGTATACCACTCAAACCCGGTAACAAACTTATTTACAATCGCCGAAACTCTTTTATTTGTAAACCGTAGAAAATAACATATTCACTCGAATAAAGATTTTGGTTAAGGGTTAAGTTAGTTTTTGGTTAGGTTACAAAAAGAGGGCGTCTCAAAAAGGCGTCCTCTTTTTTTTTGTTATATAGCCAGTATCCCTGGTGATTATTTTTTAGTTCGGTTCTGGCCACGCTATTTTAAAAAAGCGGAGCTTATCCGCGCTTTTAAGCGGCTTTTTTTCTG
>JANMZB010000835.1:0-1376 GCA_031382725.1 Sphingobacteriaceae bacterium
CCATTCCTCTTCGAAATATCCGACGACGCCGCACGTCACAACCTCCGCATCCTCCGCTCTTTCGACTTCCAACTAGAACCACTCCTCGAGAACCTCCAACTCACACCCTGTGCGTTCGGATCCGAGTTTCGCCCTTCCTCCTTGCTGGCGAAAGTACTCTCCAAACACGAACTTTGGCCCACAGTCCAAACAATTCTGGATAAAGGAGCACACATGCTCCTAAAAGAACCACCCGACGACACCCAGCGACAGCTGGAAAACGCGGCAATCACAGCGCTAAACAACCACAAAAAGGCCAGAGACAACCCCGGCGTCATCCGGGAAGCCTTGACAAACGATGTCACACAAGGATTCGCACTAGTCCTCCCCCTACGGCACCTCCTGTCCATTCCCAACGCCATGGTCTGCCCACTGGGCATGGCGGAACAATTCACAATTTCTGAAATGGGTGAACGCATCCCAAAACAACGCCTCACTCACGACCAATCGTTCATTGCTCTCCCCGACAGCAAATCACTGAACAACTTGACGGACCCCTCAAAATTTGCAGACCTGATATACGGTTTCTGTCTACACCGAGTCATCTACCAAATACTTTCACTCCGCACCCACTACCCCGACAAACGCATCATGCTAATGAAATTCGACTTCTCCAAGGCATACCGTCGGATCCAGTACGACGGCATCTCTGCCCTCCGATGCATGTCAGTTTTCGAAGGACTTGCATTTCTACAACTCCGCCTCTCATTCGGTGGCATGGGATGCCCAGCTTCATGGTGCCCCATCAGCGAAATCATAACCGACCTCGCTAACGAGCTACTAGCAAACAGGTCATGGTACCCATCCATTTGCCAGAGCCCCGACCAGAATCTTGTCCCACCTCCTGTGTATCTCCCTGACAATCTACCGTTCGCTCCAGCACTACCATCCATGGTCCTTCCTCCACCCAGACCATTCGGAAGCACAGATGTGTACATCGACGACATCATCCAGGTCTTCCTCGACGCCCCAGTCCACATCTCAAGGGCCCCCGCCGCCGTTCCTCTCGCCATACACATCGCCGGTCGGCCTCTCGACCCCGACGAATCCCCTCCCCGAGAATCTCTTCTTTCCCTAAAAAAGCTCTCAGCCGAGGGTGCCCCGGAGGAAACAAAAACAATTCTGGGATGGGAACTCAATACCAGATCCCTCACCATCAGCCTTCCCATCGACAAATACCTCGCGTGGAGCAAGGACATCGACGACATCCTCGCCCACAACAAAATCACTCGGGCAGCGCTCGAACAACTTATCGGACGGCTCAATCATGCCGGCCAGATCATCCCACTGTCCCGATTCTTCATGGGCCGTTTGCGATCAAAACTCCATGCCGCTCC
>JANMZB010000836.1:0-4887 GCA_031382725.1 Sphingobacteriaceae bacterium
TATTCAAATTCTTAAATTTTTGCTGCGATCCATAAACCAAAGCAACCGCCCTAAAATGATAAAGACAATCGCGACGTGCATGCCCGATACGGAGAGCACATGCATGGTGCCGGTTTTTGAATAGGTGCTTAAAACCTGCGGACTGAGTTCGGCTTTATACCCTAAAATTAATGTAGAGGCTACTGAAGCCGCCTCTTTATCATTTATATATCTATCAAACTTCTCGACTAAGTTCTTTCGAAAAGCCAGCGCCTGTTCTATAATTATATTCGAATGACGGCCGGGCAGAACACTTATTTGCGATTCATCTGTAAAAACCTGATGGAAAATACCCTTGTTTGCCAGGAAACTTTTATAATCAAATTCATACGGATTGTAAGGGGGCTCAATTTCTTTGTATGAACCCGGCAAGAGCAGTTCATCCCCATAATAATATTGATGGCTGGAATCTTGCAGTTTCAGGGCGACCAAAAGACTTCCGCTTTGCGGGATGAATGAATTGTGTATTAACCCTTGCTCCACACTTCCCTCGAATCGCAAAATATCACCATTTAGCTTAGGCTCGGAGTTTATCGAAACAATCAACGCTTCGTTCTTGAATATTGAAAAGTGACTCGGGGTATCAAGCTGATTTTTGTTAAGCGTTAAAGCCATCCCAATAAAAAAGATGAACAATTGCACTAGCGAGCCCAGCTTCCCACGGTGTAAATAGATTTTAAATTCATTATATAAGATGACGCAAAACCAAATTCCGAGAAACAAAAGCAATGACATTAGAAACGCCGCCTGAATAGCAAACGAAACCGGAGGTAGAACCATCGCCGATACAATGCCCAATATCAAAGGCAACAAAAGTCGCACAAAGACCAGTTCTTCTTTTTGTATTAGCTTCATCAAAACTGGTATCTAAACTGAAGTTTAAAATCAGATTTCTTATTCCCGGCAATCTCTTCCAGCCCCGAACCAATTGTTTCCTGGTCGGAGTAGTAAGTGGCGGCGTATTTAAACCAGAGATCCGTTTTCCTGTTGATCCGGTAACGGGTATTTACATAAAATCGGGAACCCTTATGTTGATATAAGGGCATTGAATAGCTATACAAAACATCGTTCTCATAGGCATATAAACGCGAATTAAAACCAGGTGTATCGAAAAGGGCAAAGCGAATATTCCCCGAAAGCTTAGAGATCATGGGATTATAGATAATATCCTGAAAGATCAAATTCCCGTGTTCGACTATAACGCTCTTCTTATATTCTACCAGTTCTACCCGATTTCTTATTTGAAAAGCATCCGAAATCTTATAGGATAATTCAAAGCGGTAATTCTGTTTTCGCACCTCACTTAAAAAGCTCACGATTTGCTCTTCATCACTATTTTCCTGCTTACTCTCAAATTTATACCTAAATGTGGCATTCATTTTTTTGGTTGGAGAATAAGAAAACTGCGAAAGAAGCTCGTAGCCGGATGAAGGTGCGTCGACCCTATATCGTAACCAGGGAAATTTAAACAGATCAGCGTAGACATTGAATTCCATTTTTCGGTTGGGGGATAATACAAGTCCGGTATAAAATCCCTTTTCATTAACTGCGTTCGAACCTTCCGAAACAGCCTGGTTGAAAAATGAATAGTAATTCCTTTGATAGTTTCTTTGAAAACAGATTAGAGAGACTGACTTAGAAAGACTGGCTAGTACGCCATTCAGAGTGGCAAAGCCACTTTTCAAACTATGTGCCGACTCACCGAAAAGGTAGAAATTACGCCAGTTGTAATTATAATATAAGCCGACATTCGTTAGCTTATCGCCCGAAAACTCATTGAGCTTATACGGAATTTCACTGCGCCCAAAAGCATGATTGAATTGCGTTTGGTAAATGGTTCCTCCCAAGCGGAAACTCTTATTCATGAATTGAATATTTCCGCCATAAACCAGTTGAGTGATATCGTTTCGATGATCTATTTCATTTGCAGTTCGGTGTAAACCGGTATAATTTATTGAGGAAATATTCTGCGCACTGGTATCAGCGGTTAACGTTCCATCCAGATACCTCATAGAGACAAAAGGTGTAATATCAAATTTCTTTAAGCGAATAGTACTTGCCACTCCCCTTAAAAAAAGCATTTCATTTGTAGAACTGTAAGGCTTTAAGCCGATGTTATTCTTTGTGATACTCGCTACCGCGGCACCTTTGCCAAAACTTAAACCCGACCACATGGTTAAGCCTTGGCCGAATTGAAGCGAGTAATCCCCTAAGATGAGTTTTTGAATTGCGCCCTTACTTTTATAACTGATATTACCGGAATAAAAATCAAACCCCCGTTTTTGCGCTCCCGCGAAAAACGCCTCGCCTGCATCTTTTTCCATCGTTAAGGAAGCTGATAGTGTTTCCCCAAAATGATATTTATAACGACTTAGAAACCGTTGCGGGTCACCTGCATAACGAGAACTCCCATTGCCCTCTCGCGAATATCCGGCTGGCTTTTGCAGAGATTGGGCGAACAATCCGATAATCTCGTTTTCCCCTGTACTAAGGCTTTTTCGATTTACACTTGCAAGGGGATTAAGTTCATTAAGCGTACAAAAAGGTAAAATCGCCTTAATCGTTTCCGTGTTCAGCGCCTCGATTGATTGCAACTCCAGCAGATCTATAAACATCCCATTTTCGGCTCTGTACTTTAGAAGTTCTTGAATTTGAATGGGTGATAAAACGACCAGCTCATGCAATTGCTCTGCGGAAGCAGAATTTAAGTTAAGCGGATTTTTACTGTAATAAGTTAATCGCTCATACATCTCCGAATAGTCAAAATCTTCATTTGTGTTCTCGGCGAAGGATTCGATAATCTGTTCAATAACCCGGTTACTTTCCGTCTGACACTTTGAATTAATATAACTCAGTAACAAAGCACTAAAGATAATGAACCCCTTAAAACTCATAGCTTAACGCTATTTGTGGCGAAACACCAAGCTGCGGATGAGTGGAAGCACCTGCATCAAATTTCAAATCTTTAAGTTGATATCCTAAACCGGCAAACTGCCTGAAAGGATTAAGACCAAGTCCGCCGCGGATTGCAAGAATATCTATAAAAGAGTATTCCATGCCACATCTAAAATCGGCTTCTGAGTTAAGGGCTTTGATAAAGCCACTATTGAATAGAATCTTCTCCGACAATAAATAGGATGCGCCAAACTCCAGCACTACCGGAATCATGGCATTAACCTCCGCATTAAAACCGCTTCTGTTTGGATTTGAGAAGTGAGTCCCAATGGTGAGCTTTTTGTCGAAACGATATTGCAGACCGCCTTCTACCGAAAAAGCCCGGGCACTTCCATACTGAGTTATTTTAACCTGATGAACATTAAAGTTCAATGCTGCTGATAATGATTCTCCAAACCGTTTGGCATAGGTGAACCCAATTTTCTGTTCACTGTAAGCCGAGAAGCCATAGTTTTGAAAGCTTAACCCAATAATATTTCGCCCTGTTGAATAGGCTAAAACAGCAGATTGAGTGCTTAATTCCTGATTTAAATAACTGTTTTGATAGCAGACAGCGGCAGTAAAATTTTTAACACCTGAGACACCTGCCTGATTAGATTGTAAGCTCCATACATCTTGTAAGGCGACCCCTGTATTACCCATTGCGGTTATACGTGGGCCCAAATTCATTTCCTGGGAATATAAAAAAGTTGTAAAGCCAAAAAGCATGTACAAAGCACTTAGGTAGAAACGCTTCATGCCGTAAATTATAAATTTTTAAATTAAAATGAAATATTTCTACTTTTCTGCGTTACATTAAATCAAACACCACATCTTAATTTCAAATGAGGAGAATAATTTTAAGCACAGCCTTTGCGCTAATAGCCACCCTGGCTTTCGCCCAAAAGAAAATCGAAGAAGGCAGCATTACTTACCAGGTGAAATATGAATTGCCTGATAATATGCGGCAAATGAAATCAATGTTTCCTGAAGTGATAAAAGTTTATTTTAAAGGAGACCTCTCTTCTTCGCAAAGTAAAACGGGCATGGCTACAAGCAACTTTATCATGAATCCGA
This sequence comes from Sphingobacteriaceae bacterium, assembly GCA_031382725.1. Lineage (GTDB taxonomy): Bacteria > Bacteroidota > Bacteroidia > Sphingobacteriales > Sphingobacteriaceae > Paradesertivirga. The sequence goes on from JANMZB010000836.1 coordinate 4,051, forward strand.
AAACGGAGTTTCAGCGTTTGCTTCTTGATGTTCCAATGATGGGTAAGAAATATTCTGTTCGGTTTACACCGGATGAAATAGAAACGATTAAAGATAACTTACCAGATTTTTCTTTCGAAGAAGGAGCGGGAACTAAAACCATCGCATCTTATACAGGCAAAAAGTATACGGTTACAGAAGAGAACTCGGGAGAAACATCAGAGGCTGTTTTCACAAAAGAAATCGTTATTCCTGCCAATTCTCTCACTTTTCTTTTCGACAAAAAGTATGGCTTTCCGTTAGAATTTAATACATCGCAGCAAGGAATGAACGTTAAAGCAATAGTAAAAGAAATTAAAGAAGAGAAAGTTCCGCCGGGGGTATTCACAGCATCAAATGATTATGAAGAGATTACCTATTCCGAATTACAAGGAATGATGGGCGGACGTAGATAATACAATCCTCTCTCGTAAAAGGCTCCTCTTGATTTGTTTAAGAGGAGCTTTTTTTGTGCAATATCCTTGGCATTTTCATAATTTAGCTCTTCGAAAAAGGAACAGGTTTGGATTATTTAAAAGGGTTAAATCCTTCACAACAAGATGCAGTAGAGCAAACGCATGGGCCGGTAATGATTGTGGCGGGTGCCGGTTCGGGTAAAACACGCGTTATTACCTGCCGTGTAGCACACCTGATTACAAAAGGGGTAGATCCCTTTAACATTCTGGTATTAACGTTTACCAACAAAGCGGCTAAAGAAATGCGCGAGCGTATTATGAAAGCTGTTGGCCCCGAGGCTAAAAATATTTGGATGGGAACTTTTCACTCCGTTTTCGCCAAGATATTACGCGTAGAGGCAAA
>JANMZB010000842.1:0-1152 GCA_031382725.1 Sphingobacteriaceae bacterium
CATCTTCACTTTCTGCTTCAGTATCGTATCCAGCATTTTCATTTGCGACTTCTTGTTCATTTTCAATCTCTTCGTTGTCTTTTTCGTCTGCGAAATCTTCATCATATTCAATTTCATACTCTTCTTCATCATAATCAGAGAGTGTCTCCTTCTTGTATTCTCCATAAGTTTTGTTTAACCATACCACATCTCAAGATTTTATCATTGAGAATCTACTTAGGGTCAGGAAACTATATACCTCTTGAGAGTGATCTTCAGGATAGCCGATAAACATACATGGGGTGCCTCGATCTGATAATTTACTTCGCATTTTATTTATCTTACTGTTACGGACAATACCAATTTCACCAAAAGTTCTTAAGTTGTTGACCCATAAAGGATATGTACCATAAAATGTTACCGCTGAAGAGTCTTTACCGTCTTGCTTAGTAATCACATTATCTAGTTGAGTGGCAAGGTGTGCACACTGGGCCCATAATTTGTGACGGAGGGAAATAGGTAGTTGTGCGTGGTTTAACATAGCTCGTACCTTTCTGTAAAGAGTGGCGTATTTGCGTTCTATCTTTCCGTTCTGTTCTGGAGTATATGGTGCTGTCAATTCAAATTTGATGGATAACGTTGCGTCTTCTTGAACTAAACGTTTGAATCGAAGGTTCTCCCCTGAATTGTCACAGCGGATATGGTGAACTGTTAATTTATTGTCTTTTTGAAATTCTCGTAAGAAAATAAGCATAATTTCTGGTAGTTCACTTTTCTGGAGTAAGAAAAGACTCCAAGTGTGACCTGTAAATTCATCTTGAATAAGGAGCCAATATTTGGCTCCACCAAAACTGATATGAGAAGTTGATGAGAGGTCAATTGCTAAGCGATAACCACGGGTGGTTGCATGATTTGGTGCCAACTTAGGGATAATTTTACGTTTGGACTTGCATAAAGCACAGCTTGTACACTGAGTTGGTTTGCCTGTTAGGAAATAACACATACTTTTAGCAGTCTTGCTAACAATTTGGTGGTTTGGGTGCCCTAGTTGTTGATGAAAAGTTGCATGTGGTGTGGTGCTGGTTGCAACAGTAGCATATTGTGTAATGTCAACATGGGAGGGATTTAATGGAGGTATTAAAATCCCTCCATTGAACCCTGCCCCTGTTGATG
>JANMZB010000853.1:0-1145 GCA_031382725.1 Sphingobacteriaceae bacterium
GCTACAAATTATAAAAAACAGAAACAAGAATTTCAAACTAAGAAAACTGAGCAGTTGTTTAATTTTTTTAAAAAAACTTTCAAAGATGCAAGCAACGAAGCAAAACTTGAAAATTTAAAACCAGCAAACAACAAACGCAAAAATGAAGAGAATTTTGCCTTTATTTGATTCATTTGAACTTGATTCGAATAATAAAGACAAAAATGAATGAAAAATAGGCAGTAGTATAGAGAAAATGGATAATGAAAGAGAACAATGTAATATTTATATATTAGATTATTATATTACCCAATCATTCTATTCTATTAGATCTATACTACAAGGCCACAATTCTAATAAAAGACAAAAAATGTCATCTCCCTTACCTGTTGTAAGTGGAATTTTGAAAGTTGGGAATGAAAATGGAATTGCAGCGATATTCAATATATTACTTGATAGTGGTGCTTCTCAATCAGTAATACATGAATCACTAGTGCAACAGTCCAAATGTCTACAAGTACTACCAGTATCTTGGACTACTGTGGCTGGAAACTTCACCACAAATAAACAAGTGGAGATCACCTTTAAATTACCAACTTTGCATGAAAAACGAATTGTTACTAGTGTGGTACACGTAACAAGTAAGCTCAACACCTATGACATGATTATTGGTAGAGATTTACTTCAAGAATTGGGAATTGTATTAAATCTTAAAGAAAATACAATCATATGGGATGACTCCATAACTATGATGAAAGGGAATGATAATTCTCTAAAATCAGTGAATAGTATTGAAAACAGTAAACTTCTGCAAGATGATACTTCAAGAATGAAGAGCATATTAGAAGCTAAATATGAAGCAGCAAATTTAGATGAAGTTTCTAAAAGCTGCGAAAATTTAACATCAATGCAACAAGAGCAGCTGAAGCAAGTTTTACAACATTATAGTACCTTATTTGATGGTACTCTTGGTCATTGGCAAGATGAGCCATATAATATAGAGCCAGATGTTAAGACATATCATGCACGACCATATCCAATACCCAAAGCCAATGAGGCTACACTTAAAATGGAGGTCGAAAGACTATGTAATTATGGTGTTTTGAGAAAAATAATAGATCTGAATGGGGATCACCAACATTTATAATACCTAAAAAGGATAAAAC
>JANMZB010000879.1:0-1062 GCA_031382725.1 Sphingobacteriaceae bacterium
GATTCAAACTCAGTGAACACGATGAAAACTTCTTACAGAGAAAATAACAAACAAACAACAACTACAAATACTCACATTGATACAAAACTAAATACCCGTTCGAATAAAGTACTGTCTTGTAATGGCTATGAAAATTGGAAATCATCATACAGCAAATTAAGTACACGTGATCAATTACTTCATGACTATTGTAACAAAGGATATAATTACTTCACAACCAATTCTAATTATGAAAGTAATAGCGAAGAATGTCACAGTATGGACGTAATACACAAAACAACACGCGTTGACGAATCAGATTATATTTATGAAGATATTATAACCCATGAACGATGATGATAAAAATCAATGGCAAACCAAGCTATATAATTACTGCCAACAAAAATTTTCTGCTGCCAAAATAGCTGTTGACAAATCTTACAAAGACGAGTTAAATATCGCCGTTGAAGCATTTAACAAAATCGATATTAAAGTACGTAATATAAGGAAACGAAAGATCGTAGATAATGAAGATCCAGATTTGATTCCAGCTACTATTCTTCATGATTGGATGGAAAAGAAAGTCGATTTGGATTATTTACGTTATCAAATTCAGAACAAAGCGTTAACTCTTCCAATTGATTCCATAAAACACGTGAGGAAAATTGAGCATAATCTTTACCGCATTGTATTGATCGATGATGCTGGCTTGCGAATTGAAAAAAAATGTTGATGCCCAATTCATACGACAAAATGTTTTGGACGAATTTGTGGAAAAGATAGAAGAACATTACCTCAACTCGGAATGGATTACAATTGACGATAACTCTTTAGTTGTAACACCGGCTCAAAATGTTTATATGCAGCAACACAACATAACAGCTACGAAATTCACCAACGATAAGAATCCATCCAACCACATCAAATGGATAAGAATCGACATTAAATATGGAATTAAAAAATAGGAAAATAGTTGAAGAAAGTACAAAATAATATGTATATTGTGGTGACGAAAAAGCAACTGTCCATCAATACTCCCCAATTACCGCAGAAATAATGCAAAACATTTTAGGTTGGTGTAGT
>JANMZB010000903.1:0-1278 GCA_031382725.1 Sphingobacteriaceae bacterium
TCTCACTAATACGAGTCCAAGCATCCCAAATCCACCACGCCACGTCGCTTCGATTCGGTGTCTTATCCTTGTTAAGAACGAGCCACTCGTCAAACTGATGATTTGTATAATTCTTGAAGGGTTTATTAACCCCGACATCCATCGCCTGCAGCTTACTCGTATATCCTTTGGGAATGAAATCTAAATCTGTGTTGCAATTGCAATCATCAAATGCCTCCTTTACTTTTGTTGTCATTTGGCTTGTACAACAGTCCAAGATCAGCAAGCAACAATCAAACTGTGACACCGATGGTTTCCAAACGCGTTCTATCCAGATCAACATCAACTCCTCGTCCATCCATCCTTTGGGTTGCGCACCATACTCCATCTGATCTGGGAAACCGACTTTACCCTCCACCTCCTTACGAACTCTTCCGGATCGGCCTGATGAACCTGTGTAAATAACGAAAGGAGGAAGCTTTATATCACCAGCTAAATTTGCTCCAACCATAACTGTACACCGGGCGGAAGTTGTTGCCCCCTTTATTGCCACTGTCCTAGAACCACGTTTAGCGTAGGTGTATCTACCTTCCATAGAAAAATAAATGTTCGTCTCGTCCGCATTAAAAACAGCACGACAATCAACCCCAAGAAGAGCAGCTTTCGTACGAATATAGGAACGAAATTCATTCGATACAACAATATCATGACGAGTATTTTGCGCCTTGTGCGTCCCGCGACGCCAAGACGCATCCCATTTCACAAGAAGACGATAAACACGACCATCAAGCGCCTTTGGAGAAAGAGAACAAGCAGATGGATCCACCAGACGACACTCCGCTGTCATCAGCCGCAACGTAACTCCAAGATCCTCGCTCCTCTTACCATCGTAGAACTTCTCTAAATGACTAACGACATCTCTATCGAGTGCACATTTTCTGCCACCACCAATGAACCGACTAACACTGTTACTTTTTTTGAATCGCTTCGCCTTATCTCCTTCCCCAGTTGTATCATGAGATAATGCCGGAGCACAATTCTCATCAAACTTGCGCTTCCAGATACGGATCTGGTTAGCTTGTATAGTAAATTTACGTGCAGTAGCACGTAAATTTCTAAGAATGGTGTACGCTTCATCAACGATCGCCTTTTTAATTGCAAGATTGTACTTGTATCTCATACTTGCTACAGGTAAATTATTTACTGTAGCCATCGTATAACTTGATAGAGTTGTGGTAGACAAAAATTATTTCTAAGCAATTTTGGGTACGAGTCTATATTTTGTGAGCAAAAGAATCT
>JANMZB010000010.1:0-1688 GCA_031382725.1 Sphingobacteriaceae bacterium
AAACGTAACATAAAAGTTGTGATAAATTATCAGAGGTGTTTAATTGCTGGTTCCTGAATTGGCAGAAAAGCTTTTATGAGGCTTTCCAATGGATTTATAAGTGCCGTCTCCCTGAAGTATTGCTACCAACGATGACTTGTCGCCCAAAACTTTGAATGCAGATTTCAAATCCTCATCGTATTTAAGTCCACTCTCCAGACGGCCTTTTTGAAAGTAATAACGCGTAACAATCTCGTTTTCCAGCAAACGGCTAATCTCACCTTTAAACTGTATTAAATCATTCTTTTTGCTGAAGAAAACTTTAGACTTTAGGGCTTCAAATTCAGGTTTTATCTCAGTGAGCTTTTGTTCTTTTTCGGCCTCGGCTTTAAGATCATTTAAAATCCGCTCTGTTCGAGTACTGTAATTATAATCTTTATCCGATAAGTAACTTACGAATTCATTGTATTCAGCATCAGTCAACTTAAAACTTTTCGGATCAGGAATAGTAGGGTTTTGTTTTCGGTACAGCGTGGCGTAATCAAATATAAAATACTTGCTTAGTAAAGTCTGGCTTATGGGACTTGGCTTAAATGCCGCAACTGGAATATCAGGGAATATCCCACTTCCATCATAAACAGACCGATTCCCTTTGGTTTTATATTCAGTAATCAAACTATCGGCAACTTTTTCTACCGTTCCATCAGTAGCTCTGTTCGCATAGTCAAGTGCTTGTATACATCTCCCGGAAGGGGTGTAATACTTGGCCACGGTAACCTTAACTAAACTATTGTATGGCATATCGAAGGTTTGCTGAACGAGACCTTTGCCATAACTTCTTTGACCGATAATAACGGCGCGATCGAGATCTTGTAAGGAGCCTGCAACAATTTCGGAGGCAGAGGCCGCACGATTATTAATTAAAACAACCAATGGGATATCGGGAGCCAATGGCTGATTGTAAGTTTTATAAGGAATCGATTTGTCACGGTTTTTACCTTTTTGAGTTACAATTACCACGTTGGGCATCACAAATAAATTAACAATTTTTACCGCTTCCTGTAAAATCCCACCTCCATTCGATCTTAAATCGAGAATAATACCCGACGGATTATTTTTCTGAAGCCCAACTAGTGCATCCTGTACTTCCTTTGCAGAGTTTGCTAAAAACTTATCAAGTTTAATATAACCAATATTATTATTCATCATGGCCGAATAACTAACATTTGGCTGGGTGATCTCCTCTCGACTTATATTTTTTTCTATAGTAGAACCGTAACGCTTTATAAGCAATTTTAAAGCAGTGTTTTTGGGGCCCTTTAGTAACTGGCTAACCTGTTCGTAATTTTTACCTTTTAAGACTATGCCGTTAATTTCAACCAGTTCGTCACCTGCCCTGATGTCTGATTTTTGTGCCGGGAAACCTTCGAGTGTTTCAGAAATAATAATTTTGCCCTCCCGGGAAAATGTCATCGTACCAATACCACCGTATTGCGTACTTACATATTTCATTTTATAATCTTCAATCTCAGATTCGGGAACAAACTCGGTGTATGGGTCCAAGTTTTCTAACATGGCATCAATCCCAGTTCTCATCAGTTTAGAAGTATTTACTTCATCCACATAATTGATATTAAGTTCTTTATAAACCGAGGCAAAAATGTCTAAGTTCTTAGATATTTGGAATAAATCTTCTCTGAAAGAGAAAG
>JANMZB010000017.1:0-1006 GCA_031382725.1 Sphingobacteriaceae bacterium
CTCTACTAAGATAAGTTCTTTTTAGAGGTATTATGAAACAAGTACTTGTAGTATGGAAAATAGATGCACCAATAAAGAAATAACTACAGTACTCAATAGAAGCCTTTCAGCCCAACTGAAAGGTAACGGCTATTTCGTAGGCCATGTTTTTTATTTTTTACTTAGGAACTCCTAAGCTCTCGTTGATTGCTACCGTGTAGGATCAGTACTATGACTCACATAAAGGATGTGATCAAGTACACGATCAAAAAATCTAATAATTCAGCTACAATCAGAATTAAATTCTGATTCTAGCTGTACTAGCGAGTCCATGGATTGCTCTGCTGCGTGCAGTTTTATTGGCCAGTAAAGTACTACCAAAGTACTGCCCTGTACAACTGTACAGGATATCAGTACTCACTTTTACTGTCCAATTATTCTGTATGTACCCAATCTACACTGGACATAATACCATAGGGGGATTCAGAATTAAATTCTGATAATATCTTTAGTACTGAGTCTTTGGATTGCTCTGCTGCGTGCATAATTATGGGGGTACAAAATAAATTAAATTTCGCTACTGCAATTTTGCTGTAGACTTTCAAGTACATTGTACACCCAGATAATTTTGGCTGATTGCCGTTTGAAGCTATTGTGTACCTCTAGTACACTAAAGTTTTTCCATGGGGAAGATTGGGAGTAAAAAATATTATTTACTCTATGTTGAAAGAGTACATGTACAGTTCGTCTTGGTATCTAACGCTTGTCACATATGACATGATGAGCACGTTAGTTTTAAAAATTGGCTTCTATTGCTTTAGAGAAAGAAGCACTTACAGCAATAATATAGAATATAGTACAATAGCTCCTCTTGTATCGCCACCCACCACAATTTCTGAATTATAATATGACAAAAGAATGTGCAGATAGGTGATGCCTTACTTGTATGATGCCTTGATCACTTTTGATGCCAATCTGATAATAGAATTATACATCTTAATTTCATTACATTTTTTTAAAAATAATA
>JANMZB010000113.1:0-1535 GCA_031382725.1 Sphingobacteriaceae bacterium
CAAACAAATCATCCATGCTATGACAGACTATCTTCAAAAGGATTTCAAGCATATGCTCGCATATACGACCTGCTACAACAAGCTCAAGTACCATTATGTCGCTATGATACAATCATAAACACCATAGGAAAAGAAGTATACAACAATAATATTAATCCATACGATCCGGAATATTCAAGAAAAACATTTTTGAATGAAGTATGTAGAAAATTTTCTACTGCTGAGCCTCAGGTAATGACTGTACATTTAGATTCCAAATGGAATGACAAAATACACTCGAATGATCGATTAGCAAGAGATACAGTGGAAGTAATTGTATTTGATTTCAAAACACAATTAATGGATCTATTCGAAGATAAATCACTATTTGGAAACATGGATAACTTGGTGGTAAACAAAGATAACAATAATCCTGATAATAAATGGAAACCATACGAAAATAATGGAACGCATATATATGAAGTATTAGATGGGAATTGGTACCAAAGCTATGCACGCAAACAAATAACAGATGCGGAATCACAATTTAGTTGTCCAATCGGGTTATACATTGACGCATCAGAAACTGTTGTCTACCAACGTTATAGTTTCCAGCCTTTAATTATGTTTCCATTAATTCTAAATTGCAAAACAAGGAACAAAATATCTTCGTCGCGGGTAATAGCACTCATTCCGGACTTAGAAGGCAGATCTACAGCAGTGAAAATGGCCAGTAAACAAGGAAGCAAAATATACAAGAGTCTCATGATACGTAACTATCACAAATGTATGGAAATGGCATTGTCATCTTTGAAGGCTTGCCAACAAGTAGGAGGTGTTACAACCTATCTCAGGTTAGGTGACGATATCAGACATCTTCAAATAAAAGTACCCGTAGCATTCATTTTAGGAGACGCTAAAAGCCAAGATCACCTTTGTGGGCGTTACGGTGGTCATAATACTAAGCGAATGTGTAGAGCATGTGATGTTGACTTTGAATCATCCGACAGTACAACATACAATTGCAAATGGATATTACATAATCAATTTGATAGTTTAGTAAACATTGCACTCAACGAGGATATTAATAATAAACAGCAACAAAAGGATGCATTTACGGGTCTTCATGCATTATCTCAACATGCAGTTATTAATGCATTCCAAGACATAGATTTTGCTGGATACGAACGCGGTATATTCGGTTGTACACCACACGATTTAATGCATGCTTTTCTAGAAGGAGTACTTAAATATTGTACTCGTATTTTCATAAGTGGTTTCACGGTGAAGCAAAAAGCTGAGATAGATTTACTGGTTGATGAACTTTTTAGTAGGTTCAGATCATCTGAGAAAAAAAACATGCCACGAGTTAATTTTTCAAAGGGAATGACCAACCTTACAATGATTACAGCCGACGAAGAGGCTGGTATGGCATTGACATTACTTATCATCGCACAAACATCTAAAGGACGACAAATTTTTGAAAAAAGAAAACCATCAAATAGTATTCCACAATCAGAAGGAAGTAATGACAATATTGATCAAAATGAGGCATT
>JANMZB010000128.1:0-1701 GCA_031382725.1 Sphingobacteriaceae bacterium
CCATTCATCAGGATTTGTATTACTATTTGTCAGGGTGCAGTGATTGAAAGCTTGTTCTATCTGAGTTGTAAAGAGCACCAAAACTTACATCATCATCTGCATTATCATTTGCTTTACGCAATCTGTGCTTCTCTTTGTCAACAGGGTCTTTAGAATCTCCTAAAACCTCAGTTGATTTGGGTGCTGTTTCAGTTCCCAATAAAATTGTTTTAAAACCTTTAACTTGTGCCACCATTAAAAATTTAAAAGCCCATCTTTCATAGTCAACATGTTTTCCTGAAAACCAAACAGATTTGACTTGAAGGAAACCACTGTTGTCTTCTGACATTTTGTGTGTTTTGAATTAAGAGTCCTGTCTGGGTAAAGTTGTTAAAGTTAATTTATATAGACCGACTGGAAGTCGGTCTGTTTACGTATTATTTTTAACAGTAATTAATTGGAAATTAATTGATTGATTTTACCACAAAGTAATCCTTGTACGGTAGTTCTATACTCGATTGGGTTGTATGGGATAGTGTGGTATCGATATGTTATCGTTGGTATTGTACCTGTTGGATCAAATTCGAATTGATGGAAATTTCTGTGGTAATGATACGGGTAACGATCTGATATGATGGTGGTGGGGATTAGTGTGTCTATTGTACGGACTTGCCAGTATTCTTGTTCAATTGTTGTACGGTCTAGAACGGTCACTTGGTACTCCTTTTTAAGATGTTCAGTACCTCGGAGTAGTTGTGTAGTATCTCCACCGTAGGTAAGCAGTAACTTATAGATTACTGTATGTACTTGTAAACGGGTAGCCTCGTTGCGGTCTGATAGATTTTGCAAGTGGTCAAAATATCTATTCACTGTTGTTGCAATTGGTAGCCTACACCGTATGATGCCTGCGGTATCTCTATCTTTATATTTTCTGAAGTCTCGATAATGTTGGTCGTGCCAGCCTTCGTGTAATTCTTTTCCGTCTACGTCTGGATGGTACACTGATACGTTATAATTTTCAAAATCGTATATTATTTGTCGTCTTGTTGGCGATCTCGTATCTCGTAGTTGATGGACGTACGGGAATAGTTTTGGCTGTGGATGTTCTACGTATTGTTTTGGTAGGTAAGTAATTTCTTCAAGGAACTGTACTGTATCCTGTATATGGTAGTAGTGCGGGCACCCTCGTTTGGTACAGGTCCAAGATTGACTTATTGGTTCAGTACCAGGTAACAGTAGGTTTCTACGACAGGGCTTGGTACACCGGATACAATAACACAGCTGCTCTTCTTCTATTGTATATGTCGGTAGTCTTCTGACGTTAAGTACTTTGTCCGCCTTATCTAGGTCTAATAAATTCAGTTCCTTCAATGACTTGTAGCCAAATCGTACTCGTCTTACGTCAATCGTTAAGTCGTGCACAAAATATCGGTTCCCCTTGATGTAAATAACCGATGGGACTTCTGGTTCCATGTAAAAACTCTTTGTAGGTAACACTTATACGCTTGCTGCTACGTGATCGTTATTTTTGTCGGAAACGTCTTTAAAACAGCTTTGATTCTTGCTGTTAGCGTTCTCGAAGGGTTTTTCTTGTTACAACAGTCACAATTGACGTGTATTTTATCGGTTTACGTAATGAACAATCAACCGATGGCTGGTATTCTTCGTTGCTTCTTTACGATGAAGTACTGTCGTGCTGTAGATGTAAACGGCGATCGACTA
>JANMZB010000212.1:0-1147 GCA_031382725.1 Sphingobacteriaceae bacterium
CCCTATGCAAGAAAAAGATCATCCAGAACTTGATCTTTCCCCTGAGCTTGACCTCACAGGTATCCGCCTATATCAGTCCCTTATTGGTGCGCTACAATGGTTAGTTACCCTCGGCCGCTTTGATATCTTGATCGGTGTGGCCACTATGGGGAGTTTTCGTATTGCCCCCCGTGAAGGTCATCTAGAGCGCCTCAAACGCATGTATGGTTATATTAAGCGTCAGCCAAACGGTGCCATACGATTCCGTGTGAATATTCCGAATCATGAAGAACAAGGAATCCCACTCAAACATGACTGGGCCTCTACAGTATACGGATCTGTCTCAGAAGAACTCCCGTATGACATGCCTGTCCCTAAAGGTAAAGTCATCCGTACCACCACCTATCACGATGCCAACCTCATGCATGATCTCATTACGGGGAGAAGTATGTCTGGTATCATTACGCTGATCAACCAAACTCCCATCCAGTGGTTTTCTAAGAAACAATCCACTGTGGAGACTGCTACCTATGGATCTGAATTTATGGTTGCTCGCCAAGCTACGGAACAAATTATGGATCTTCGATACACTCTACGTATGTTGGGCATTCCCATCGACGGCCCATCCTGGTTATTTGGTGATAATCAAAGCGTTATCACTTCATCCACGGTACCTACTTCGACCTTAAACAAACGTCACAACGCCTTATCCTACCATCGTTTCCGTGAAGCAATCGCATCTGTTACCATCTACCTAATGCACATCCCTGGAATTATGAATCCTAGTGATGTCCTTACCAAGTTCTTAGGATACACCAAGTTTTGGCCGCTCATCCGTCCCCTCCTTTTTTGGTCTGGTGAAACCGTCAACGCCCTAAAGAACAACGTTCCTCTCACTGTGGAAATAGCATCGATTCTCGATGATACATCTGCAGGCTTAAGGGGAGTATCAAGCATTTCCTGTACCACAGGAAATGCTACAGTTAATCCTACTGACTTATTTACCACATCCATTTGAAGTACTAAGCTACTTGCAACAGGTATTACCAGTACACCCTACTAATCTGTACAACCTACTACCAGTACACAAAGGTAAGTCTTATCAAGGTACTATTAGGACGCCAAATGTACTGTCGGTTTGCAGTATCCGTTCAACGTCCGTTTGATG
>JANMZB010000234.1:0-1025 GCA_031382725.1 Sphingobacteriaceae bacterium
AACAATTTTAAGATTGATAGAGCCTACTTCGGGGGAAATATTGCTGGAAGGTATGGACATCGTACGCATGAAAAAAGAAGACCTTCGCAAACTACGAAAAGACATTCAAATCATATTTCAAGACCCTTACTCCTCTCTCAATCCCCGCATGACCATTGGGGAAGCCATCATTGAACCCATGCGGATCAACAAGGTTTTACTTAGTGATTATTCCCGAAAAAAACATGCTATTGAATTACTAGAAACCGTGAGTCTGAAACCCGAGCATTTTGAGCGTTATCCTCATGAATTTTCTGGTGGACAAAGGCAACGCATATGTATAGCGCGGGCATTGGCATTGAATCCTAAATTTATCATTTGCGATGAATCGGTTTCTGCACTAGATGTTTCGGTGCAGGCCCAGGTCTTGAATTTGCTCAATAAATTGAAAGAACAATTCAATTTTACATGTATCTTTATTTCACACGATTTATCGGTTGTCAAGTTTATGTCCGACCGCATGATCGTAATGAATAAAGGAGTGATAGAAGAGATGGGTTATTCTGAAGATATATATCACAACCCCCAATCAGAGTATACAAAAAATTTAATCTCAGCCATCCCCCGTGGTGACTTAGAACATATCAGAAAGACACAATTGAAGAGAAAAGGCAAGATTATTACCTCCTCTTAAAATTATAAATTATTAAATAAAATTTTTATGGGTATAAAATCCAACAGTAGTAAGGGCGATAAACCAACAAAACCTTCGTCTGGCAAATCCACAACACCTAAAAACACCACGAAAAACGGTCCTAAAAAAGACCCTCAAGATCGATTGGGTGAAGACGCTTTAAAATCTTTTTTTCAGGCAAATGCTGCAAAAAGCTATACGGCAAAAATAATAGGAAAGAAAATTGGCTTGCATGGCGACAAGCAGCGGCTGATGCTGGAAGCAGCACTCAAAAGATTATCCAAAGATGGATCAATATCTGTACTTAAAGATGGTAGCTACCAGTACAGCGGTAGTACAGAGTTCTTGCAAG
>JANMZB010000127.1:0-12496 GCA_031382725.1 Sphingobacteriaceae bacterium
GCAAAAGAGTTAGGTACAGCTTGAGGAAGGGCTTTGACATGGGGAGCCCAAGTTAGAACGACTTTGGGCCTGGCTGTTTTTTTATGTTCTTCTATAGTGATTAAATCCGCTAAGCTTTGAAGCGGATGGCGGGTTGCACTCTCTAAACTCACTACCGGGATACCGCTGTACTTAATAAATTTGTTAAATATATCTTCAGAGTAATCTTCTTCCTTATCCTTCAAACTTGGGAATGAGCGTATACCTAACACATCGCAATATTCTCCCATTACACCCGCTGCTTCGCGGATATGCTCAACAGTTGTGCCGTTCATAACTACGCCATCACGAGTTTCTAATGCCCAGCCTTCTTTATCGATGTTCATTACAATACAGTTCATCCCAAGATTAAGTGCAGCCTTTTGAGTGCTTAATCGGGTACGAAGACTGGGGTTAAGGAAAATTAATCCGATAGTCTTATTTTTTCCAAGCTCCTGGTGAGCAAAAGGATTTGCTTTTAACTCCAATGCTTCTTTTACGATAGCAGGAACGTTAGCAACATCATGTACTGAAGTGAATAGTTTCATTTTTTAGGGTTAAAGGTGAAAGCTAAAAGGTAAAAGCCTCTTTGCAAACGCCTTATTTAAGGTTAAAGGTAAAAGCAGAAAGCTAAAAGCTTTTTTGCAATCGCCCTATTTGTGCACTATACAGTAGCTTTCAGCTTTAGACTTTCTGCTTTGAGCTCCCCACTAAACGCTTCCAAAAATCTATCCGCGTGAGCTTTAGTTAAATTCAAAGCTGGCAGCAAACGAATTACATTCGGTTTTGCTTCGCCGGTAAAGATGTGATGTTTGAACAACAGCTCCTTTTTTACATGGCTGAGTTCATCTGGCAAATCAATCCCAATCATCAAACCACGGCCCCTTACTTCCTTAATCTGGTCGAACTTCTTGAGTTCAGTTAATAAGTAGGTTCCAATTTCAGCAGCATTTTGCATCAGATTCTCTTGTTCCATCACTTCGAGAACGGCTAAACCAGCGGCACAAGCCAAATGGTTTCCACCGAATGTAGTGCCCAGCATATAATGCCATGCCTTGAATTTAGGGGAAATAGAAATTCCTGCTATCGGAAAACCGTTGCCCATACCTTTTGCCATGGTATAAATGTCGGCATCGACTCCTGCATAATCATGTGAGTAAAACTTACCACTTCTACCGTATCCGCACTGAACAGAATCAGCAATAAACACTGAGTTATATTGGTCGCAAAGCGAACGAATTTTTTCTAGGAAGCTGTCTGTTACAACCTTAATTCCTCCAACACCCTGAATACCTTCAATAATTACTGCACAGATTTCATTTCCAGATTCTGCGAAAGCTTTCTCTAAGGCAGCTTCGTCATTATGAGGAAGAAAAATTACATTTTCGGTTTCGTTTACAGGCGCTACCAGCTTTGGGTTATTAGTAACGGAAACAGCCAGCGAAGTCCGCCCGTGAAATGCGCCGGTGAAGGAAATAACCTTCTTACGCCCATTATAAAACGAAGCAAGCTTCAAGGCATTTTCAACCGCTTCCGCTCCCGAACTGATTAGAAATAATTGGTAATCTTCTCTGCCGGAAACTTTACCGAGCTTTTCTGCCAGTTCGGCTTGCAAGGGAATTTCAATAGAATTTGAATAAAAACCTAGTTTTTTAAGTTGCTCAGTTACTCGCGATACATAATGTGGGTGAGTATGTCCAATAGAAATTACGGCATGTCCACCGTACAAATCAAGATATTCCTGACCTTTGTTATCCCAAACCAAGCTTCCTTGTCCTTTTACAATTTCGATATTGTTGATAGGATAAACGTCAAATAGTTTCATGCTATTAAGGTTAAAGGTAAAAGCTGAAAGCACAAAGCTCCTAGCCGCGTATAGACTTAATTAAACCTATAAGCATTGCTTTTACCTGATTTACTTCGTTGTTTATATTTACAAACAAATCTTCAGGAAGATAATTTAAATCTTTGGACAGAAGACAGCAGTATTCCAGTTCATGCGTTGAGCCTAAGCTAATATCGAGGAAGTTAGTGAAATCCTTTTCAGTATGCTTTCCACAACCTTCGACAATGTTCATCGGAATTGAATAAGCGGCTCTTTTAGTTTGGGAAGCCAGGCTAAAAGTCTCATGCTTTGGAAATAACGGCAGTACATCTCGATACACAACCAAGGTTAATTGATGTGCCTTCTTCCATACTTCCAGTTTTTTGTAGTCACGCATGTGCTTTCTGCTTTAAGCTTTCATCCTTTCCGCTTAAAAGGCCTGTGCCTTCAACTTCAATCCCGCTCTCTCGTCCAACCCAAACATTAAATTCATATTCTGAACTGCTTGCCCGGATGCCCCCTTTAATAAATTATCAATGATGCTTAGTATCATGACTTTGTTTCCATGTTTCTCGACATGTACTAGGCACTTATTTGTATTCACGACTTGCTTTAAGTCGATATTTTTTTTGCTTACATGAGTGAACTCATGGCCAGCGTAGTATTCTTGGTAGAGATTGTCCAGCGCATCCTGGCTCAAATCACATTCGGTGTATACAGAGGCCATAATGCCTCGGGTGAAATCTCCTCGGTAGGGTATGAAGGAGAGGCCCCCGGCCCCTAAAGGGGAGCCTGCTTGTTGCAGAGACTGGGTGATTTCATTTAAATGTTGGTGTTCGAAGGCTTTGTATACTGATAAGTTGTTGTTTCGCCAGCTAAAGTGAGAAGTACTTGAAAGACTTTGTCCTGCACCGGTTGAACCTGTGGTAGCAGAAATATGTACTTCGTTCTTCAATAACCCGGCTTTAGCCAAGGGAAGCAATGCAAGTTGTATACAGGTTGCAAAGCATCCGGGATTGGCAATATTTTGAGCCTTAACGATTTCCTGTTTATTCAATTCAGGCAATCCATATACAAACTTCTTAGAGCCAAGCTGCGAATTCTCACCTAACCTAAAATCCTGACTTAAATCGATGATTTTAATCCGGTCATCAATTGGATTTGCATCCAAAAACTTCTTTGCATCGCCATGACCTACACATAAAAACAATACGTCGATATCAGCCTCACCTAAATACTCTCCAAGGGAGAGGACTTCATTGCCCGAAAACTTAATATCCGTGTCGCCAATCAAATCAGTATGAACGTCATAGATATAATTGCCGGCGTTGCTGTTGCTATGCACAAAAGCAATTTCAACATTCGGGTGATTGACAAGGATACGGAGTAACTCCCCACCGGTGTAGCCTGCGCCGCCGATGATTCCCGCCTTAAGAGCCACTAAATCCCCTAAAGGGGACTTCCCTGCACTAGCCATGACTAGGCTCCTTATCTCCCCCTTCAGCGAGCTGGGGGGCATTAACACTATGATATATCTTTACCTGATTACCGAATATCTTCGAAAACCCTTTTACATCATCACCAGTATAGCCTTCATTCATCTCGCCATAACTTCCAAATTTGCTGGCCATCAAATCATGTTTAGATTCGATTCCAATTACCTGGAAACGGTAAGGCATTAATTGTACAAATACTTTCCCGCTAACGGTTTTTTGAGTATCCGTAAGGAAGGTCTCAATATTGCGCATAATCGGGTCGTGGAACTGGCCTTCATGCATCCAGTTACCGTAAAACATTGATAGCTGGTCCTTCCAGCTTAGCTGCCATTTGGTAAGCGTGTGTTTTTCTAGTTGGTGATGCGCTTTGATAATAACCATCGGAGCTGCTGCTTCAAAGCCGACCCGGCCTTTAATTCCAATAATGGTATCACCAACATGGATATCTCTGCCTATCCCGTAAGGACCAACTAAAGCTTGCAAAGCCTGAATTGCCTCTACCGGATGTGAATACTGCTGACCGTTAATTCCAATCAGTTCACCTTTATTAAATTCAATTTCAACTTGCTCGGTATCTGATTTGGTTACTTGAGTTGGCCACGCTTCCTCAGGCAGAATACCTTTAGATTTTAATGTCTCTTTTCCTCCTACCGATGTTCCCCAGATACCTTTATTGATAGAATACTGCGCTTTTTCGAAGTTGAATTCAACACCATGTGCTTTTAAGTATTCAATTTCCGCATCGCGGGATAATTTTAAATCACGGATTGGAGTAATGATGCCAACGTTCGGACAAAGAATATTGAAAATCATGTCGAAACGAACCTGGTCATTACCTGCTCCGGTCGAACCATGAGCAACGTAATCTGCTCCGATTTTCTTTGCATATTCAGCGATGGCTGTTGCCTGAGTAACTCGCTCGGCACTTACAGAAAGTGGGTAAGTGTTGTTTTTTAATACGTTTCCGTAAATCAGGTAGCGGATAGAGCTTTCGTAATATCCTTTAACCGCATCAACTGCATGGTGTGAAACAACGCCTAAAGCATAAGCACGTTTTTCGATATGCTCCAACTCTTCTTTGCTAAAACCACCGGTATCAACTATAACAGAATGTACTTCAAGATTTAAGTCTTTAGACAGATAAATAGCACAATATGATGTATCTAAACCGCCGCTAAAGGCTAAAACTACTTTCTTCTTCATTATTTATTTGTGTAAGTATTGGGAACAAGGTTCAGGTTTACAGCCACACTTTTCAAAGCATTTTTAATAGTCTCTTCAATGCGCTCGAGAAGGGTTGCTTTGTGGGTCATATCTTTCTTTACGCGTTCTTCTTCATCCTTTTGCTTCTGCTCCGGGTCGTAAAGCATGGCCGTGCAAAGACAGTTTTTACGTTCTTTTAGCGTGAGAATATCAAAGTTGACACAGCTTCTGCAGCCGCTCCAGAAATTTTCATCCTTTGTTAATTCCGAATAAGTTACGGGTTCGTAACCAAGTTCTGAATTAATCTTCATCACGGCCAGACCGGTAGTTAAACCAAATATTTTTGCATCTGGATATTTTTCCCTGGAAAGGTTAAAAATTGTTTTCTTAATCGCTTTCGCGAGACCCGATTTACGGTAAATAGGATTTACAATTAATCCCGAATTTGCCACAAATGCTCCATCCCAGGTTTCGATATAGCAGAACCCGGCCCAGGTTCCATCCAAATGAAAAGCAATTACTGCTTTTCCCTCCTGCATTTTATTAGCCACATATTCGGGACTTCTTTTTGCAATACCTGTTCCACGAGCTTTCGCTGATTCGGCCATTTCATCGCAAATCTGCTGCGCATAAATTATATGTGATTCAGATGCTACTACTATTGAGAAATCGTTTTCGTTCATTTTATTAAAAATCCGGTTGACGGATAAAAAAGCATTAGGCTTTTACAGTTTTTAAGAAATTTTGTTGTTTAAAAATCCGAATAAACGGAAAGGCTGGAAGGAATTGAAAATCAAACCCTTGGCATAAACGGTCGTCGGTGTCTAAACACCAAACGCTCACCGCGATTCTTCTCACGTACCATACAGCTCACATACATAATGTACGGAGTTGCAATTGTAATTGGGTGTTTGGATACGTTCATTTATATGCTTTGACTTACAGTGTATTAATAGGTTTAAAGCATGCAAAATTACCGATAATTAATAAACTTTTGCAACAGGTAATGTAAATTTAATGCAGGGTATTTTGATTGAACAATGTTAGCCGTTTAAAACGGCAAATCATCGGAGCCATCTTCGGTAAAATCTACAAGCTGACCTTCTGATTTTGTATTATTTTGTGATGAAGAATGCGTTTCCTGAGAATGGTCGCTGTTACCTTCGTTTTCATTTCTCCGCCCTAGCATCGTAAAATTTTCCGCAACTATTTCGGTAACATATCTTTTATTGCCTTCTTTATCTTCATAATTTCTGCTACGCAGCTTGCCTTCTATATAAACTTGTTTCCCCTTTTGGAGGAATTTTGCCGCTACATCAGCTAATCCGCGCCACATTACAATATTATGCCACTCGGTTTGCTCAACTTTTTTTCCGTCTTTATTGTAGGTTTCTGAAGTAGCCAGCGGAAAGTTTACTAATGTGGTACCACCTTCAAGGTGACGAACTTCGGGGTCTTTGCCTAAGTGGCCAATTAAAATTACTTTGTTAACTCCTGACATGAGATTGGTTTATTAGATACTTCAAGTTAAGATTTTTTTAAGGAAAGCGAAAATTAATTGTGGCTGCGCCAGTTGATCTAAGTTTGAAACCTTTGTAAAAAACCACTCTTTCTTTCTTGGAAGCGTATCTAATTCAACATTATCAATGACAATAAATTGCGCAAAGATTTTTTGATGACTTAATACATGTTTTACAGGGCCGTAAACCTTATTAATCTGAACTTCTCCAAACAGATTAACACATTTCTCGCTTGCTAGCAAGGTTTCGGCAGTTTCAAAGGCTTGTGTTTCCAGTAACGGAAGCTCATAAAGGTTTTGCCAGATATCTTTTGGTCCCCGTTTATTCATTAGTATTTCATCTTTCTTCAACACAACGAAATAATTAAAATAGCGATTTTTGACCGGTGCCTTTTTGTTTTTTATTGGAAGTAGATCTACCAGATCCTTCTTAAATGCTTCGCAACCCAGCTGTAAAGGGCAGTTCTCGCATAAAGGATTTTTTGGTCTGCATAACAATGCTCCAAATTCCATTAAAGCCTGATTGCTTAAAGCTGGATGGTTTAAATCAATGAGATCATTGGCAAGTGTTGTAAAGAGTTTTTTTGCTTTTGGCGAATTAATCGGCTCCTCAATACCAAAGTATCTTGCTAAGACTCTAAAGACATTGCCATCTACTACAGCCTTTGCCTCGTTAGCCGAGAATGAAGAAATTGCCGCGGCAGTGTATTCTCCAATTCCTTTTAGTTTAATTAGCTCGTCGTATTTTTTTGGAAAGTAACCGGCATGCTCTTCCATCACCATTTGAGCAGTACGATGCATGTTTCTGCCCCGCGAATAATAGCCCAAGCCCTGCCACATATTTAAAATCTCGTCTTCTGTAGCAGCAGCAAAATTCGAAACATGCGGGTATTTTTCCGCAAAGCGATTGAAATAAGGTAAGCCTTGATCTACACGTGTTTGTTGTAGAATTACTTCCGATAGCCAGATAATGTAAGGGTCTGTTGTATGCCTCCAGGGAAGGTCGCGTTTGTTAATATTATACCACTCAATTACTTCACTAATAAAACTCATTTTAGCAAATTTAGCCAAAAATTAATGGCTCATATCTGCACTTATTCAATGGTTTGGATTTATTTTTTGTAATTATTTCAAGAATTCGATTTAAAGCAATACTTTTGCAACCCCAAAACAATTAAGTGATTACGAAAAAAGTTTAATTAATTTAGAGATGACTAAAGCAGAAATTATCGCAGAAATATCTAGTAAGACTGGAATTGAGAAGTTAGATGTACAAGAAGCGATAGAAGCGTTTTTTAAGGTTGTAAAAACTTCTATGGTAGAAGGAGAGAATGTATATGTTAGAGGTTTTGGGAGCTTTGTAGTTAAGAAAAGAGCAACAAAAACTGCACGTAACATTTCAAAAAACACAGCAATTATCATCCCTGAACATTTTGTTCCGAGTTTTAAACCTGCTAAGGTTTTTGTTGAGAAAGTAAAAAATGGTAATGTAACTAAGTTAGAAGCAGCAGCGAAAGAAGCAGCTGGTGCAGAGGCTTAATATCAAATGAAAGGAAAGCAAATAGCAGTTATCGGGTTAGTAGTTTTACTAATGGGCCTTTTGCTTTCCTTAGACATTAAAGGGTTAGTTGATGAGGGTCAGCATTCTGGTGAAGGGGCAGAGAATGCTGCAAAAACATCAGTGTTAACTGTAGAAAGTGTTTCTTCAACAGCTAAGCAAAGTCTTAATGCTAATCTTTCACAACAAATTACAGAACTCGAAAATCAGCTTAAATCTGCCCACGGCGATGAAAAAGTGGATTTGCAAAAACAACTTGCAACAAAGTGGAACGATGTAAATCAACCCGCTCCAGGAGCCTTTTATTACGAATTGGTTGCTAAAACAAGTAACGATTACCCGGATTGGTTGAAAGCCGGCGACTTATTTACTTCTGCATATCAGTCAACAAAAGACAGCTTAACGCAACCAGCCCTGGTTCAAAAGGCTATCGAAACGTATCAAAAGGCGTTGGATATTCAGCCCAAAAGCCTTGATGCAAAAACAGGTTTAGGTGTAGCTTATGTTAGCGGAACACCAAGCCCTATGCAGGGTATAACTTTGCTATTGGATGTGGTAAAGCAAGATCCAAAAAACGTAAAGGCGAATTTAAATTTGGGGCTGTTCTCAATTAAATCTGGTCAGTTTGATAAAGCTGTTAACAGATTTAAAACGGTAATCGAAGTAGCTCCAAGTCCTGATGCCTGGTTTTATTTAGCTTCGTCTTACGAAAACCTTGGACAAAAAACTGAAGCAATTACTGCCTACGAAAAAAGTAAAGAACTGGCTGCCGACCCGAATTTGACAAGGTATGTAGACAGTAAGATCAAAGAATTAAAGAAATAATTAAATAAAAACATTTAAAAATTAGAAGCTATGCCAAGCGGTAAAAAAAGAAAAAGACATAAAATGGCTACCCACAAACGCAAGAAACGTTTAAGAAAGAACAGACATAAGAAAAAATAATTTATAAGCCCATGGTTCAAACCATGGGGTATAAAATTATACACCTCCTCGCTTTGCGACAGGAGGTTCTTGCGTTATAATTCATTTCGTGTTGTACCCGGGCGGAATCACCGCCTTTAAAGAGTAGCTGTTGGTAAAAGAATTAATCATCAATTCAACCCCCAACGGGGTGACTATAGCTTTACTGCAAGACAAGCAACTCGTAGAACTCAACACAGAGCACATTAACAACAATTATGCTGTTGGTGATATTTACCTTGGACGGATCAAAAAGATTATGCCCGGGCTAAATGCCGCTTTTGTGGATGTAGGCTACGAAAAGGACGCTTTCTTGCATTATCTTGACCTGGGGCCTCAGGTGCAGTCGCTTATAAAGCTGACTAAGATTGTAAAGAATGGCAGTTACAAAGAGAAACTGCTTAATAGTTTTAAGCTGGAAGAGGATATAAACAAATCCGGCAAAATTTCTGAGGTCTTAAACCGCAATATGTTATTGCCGGTTCAGATTGCTAAAGAACCTATTTCAACCAAAGGCCCGCGATTAAGTTCCGATCTTTCTATTGCCGGGAGATTTGTTGTATTGGTGCCTTTTTCTGAGGTGATATCAATCTCAAAGAAGATCAAGAATAACTCCGAAAGGAACCGGTTAAAAAAGATCGTTGAAAGCATTAAACCAAAAAACTTTGGAGTAATAATTCGTACTGTTTCTGAAGGAAAAGGTGTAGCCGAATTACAAAAAGACCTGCTTGATCTTATCGCAAGATTTGAATCTTTTAGCACGAGGCTTCCGGTTACGGAACCCTCTAAAAAGGTTTTAGGCGAGATGGGAAGAGCCTCTACTATTTTGAGGGATCTTCTAAATGCAGATTTTACAAATATCCATGTAAATGATCCGGCTATTTACGAAGAAGTTCGGACTTATATTCAGGGAATTTCACCAGAATTGGAGCGGATTGTAAAACTTCATAAACAACGGGAACCCATTTTCGAATATTTTGGTGTTGACAAACAGATTAAGGGTGCGTTTGGTAAAACTGTAAATCTTCCAGGTGGTGCTTATTTAGTTGTTGAACATACTGAAGCACTTCATGTGATTGATGTAAATAGTGGCAACCGTACTGCACATCCCGAAAATCAGGAGGAAAATGCTTTCCAGGTAAACAAGGAAGCTGCTAAAGAAATTGCCAGACAACTTCGCTTGCGCGATATGGGCGGGATCGTAGTGATCGATTTTATCGATATGCATAAGCCAACAAATCGTAAGGAATTGTTTGAGTACTTAAGAGAACAGATGTCTCTTGATCGTGCGAAGCACACTATTCTGCCACCAAGTAAGTTTGGGCTGGTTCAAATAACCAGGCAGCGTGTTCGTCCTGAAATGAACATCGTGACAAACGAAAAATGCCCCGCTTGCGAAGGTACCGGAGAAATTAAAGCAAGCATCATTTTGATGGATGATATTGAGAATAATCTTAATTACATCCTGAATGAGCAAAACGAAAAAAATATTACGCTTTGCGTACACCCATATATTGAAGGTTACATCAAAAAGGGAATCTACTCACGCCAGTGGCAATGGTTCTTCAAGTATGGTAAACGAATTAAGGTAAAAGGGGAACCTTCTTACCATCTTACAGAATTTCACTTCGTTAATTCTAAGGAAGAAGAAATTAAGCTATAAAGGATTTACGAATTACGATTTTTGATTTACGATTTGCAAGCGCGCAAATCGTAAATCAATTATGTATTTTGCCTTTTTAAATCGTAATTCGTAATTCCCTAAATCGTAAATCAGTTTAATCGTAAATCGTTTTGTCTAAAACCAAATCAGCATATTTCTGTCAGAGTTGCGGTTACGAATCGGTTAAATGGCTGGGTAAATGCCCATCGTGCAATCAATGGAATAGCTTTGTTGAAGAGGTGATTCAAAAAGGAAATAACTCTGTTCCTGAATGGAAAACGGCTGGTAGTTCACGAATAGCAAAGCCTTCCGCCATTGATGAAATTATATTCGCAGAGGAAAGCAGATTGATTACGCCTGACGGCGAATTTAACAGGGTTTTAGGAGGGGGAATTGTACCAGGCTCATTGGTTTTAATTGGCGGTGAACCAGGTATTGGTAAATCAACCTTAATGCTGCAGTTAGCTCTTAACCTTCCGGGGATGAAGATCCTCTATGTATCTGGCGAGGAAAGTGAACAACAAATAAAAATGCGGGCAGAGCGGCTTGCGCCTTTATCAAAACGGAAAGGTGGTGAATGCTATATTCTGACTGAAACCTCTACTCAAAATATTTTCAAGCAAATAGAAATTTTAGAGCCACAGGCTGTAATTATTGATTCTATTCAAACGCTGCACTCTGCTCATATTGAATCAACTCCCGGAAGCGTATCACAGGTACGGGAGTGTACGGCAGAGTTACTTCGCTTTGCGAAGGAAACCTCTACTCCGGTTTTTTTAATTGGACACATTACCAAAGATGGCGCTATTGCAGGCCCTAAAATTCTTGAACACATGGTTGACACGGTTCTGCAATTTGAAGGCGACAGGCATCACGTATATCGCATTCTAAGAGCAATCAAGAACAGGTTTGGTTCAGCTTCTGAATTAGGGATTTACGAAATGCAGGGAAGCGGCTTGCGGGAGGTTTCCAATCCTTCAGAAATACTTCTTTCGCAACGGGATGAAGAGCTTAGTGGAATTACAATTTCTGCAATGTTAGAAGGGGCAAGGCCGATGCTAATTGAAACTCAGGCATTGGTAAGTGTTTCGGCTTATGGCACGCCTCAGCGCTCCGCAACGGGCTTTGACACCAAACGAATGAACATGCTTCTGGCCGTCCTCGAAAAACGTTGTGGCTTTCGCTTAAGCGCTCAGGATGTATTTTTGAATATTGCAGGCGGTTTGAAAGTTGAAGATCCGGCAATTGACCTTGCAGTGGTAGTTGCTATTATTTCATCGCACGAAGATTTATCTGTATCAACTAAAGTTTGCTTTGCAGCGGAAGTTGGTTTATCAGGAGAAATAAGGGCAGTTAATCGCATTGAGCAGCGAATCGCGGAAGCAGAAAAACTAGGATTTCAACAGATTTATATCTCTAAGTACAATCAAAAGGGCCTGGATGTTAAACGGTATTCTTCCATTGAAATAAAAAGCGTTTCTAAGATCGAAGAGGTTTTTAGTTCTTTGTTTGGGTAATTATAAAGTTCCTTCATGAAGATCCCAAATAGGGAAACACATTTCATAATCGTTCCAAACTATATCACCATATTCTATTTTGAAATTTTGGAATAGCTGTTTGTCCAAATATTTTTTTGTCATAGGGTTGTTAGACGATTTTAAGAACCTGCTAAAATCTATTTCCTTTTTCACGCCGTCTGAAAAATGAAAATCTATTATGAAATCTTTTATATAAACAGCCTCATCAATACTAACAACCATATCAATCTAGTTTTTTAGTTATAATTTCAGATTGAACTTCTTTATTGTATACAAAAAAAGCAATCCATTTAGTAACAATATCTTCCCTATAATATTCTACAACACTTCTAAATTTCTTTTCGTTTTTGTTATCTAAGGGTTGTTTACCTTTTACATTGCTAATCCGACTCCTTGAAATCACCATTTTCAAATATTATTTCTGCCTTACTTTCCTGACCCTGATATTTCCCATGAACATGAATCGGTTCGTGCTCATTAGAATAAAATAGTATGATTAATCCAAAGTATTCATAAAGCTTAGGCATATATAAAGTTAAATCTTAAATGCTGTTAAACAAAATCTGTAAATGAAAGAGGGCGTCTCAAAAAGGCGTCCTCTTTTTTTTTGTTATATAGCCAGTATCCCTGGTGATTATTTTTTAGTTCGGTTCTGGCCACGCTATTTTAAAAAAGCGGAGCTTATCCGCGCTTTTAAGCGGCTTTTTTTCTGA
>JANMZB010000286.1:0-1243 GCA_031382725.1 Sphingobacteriaceae bacterium
ACGGCGGCTAGAGCAGCCCACCAAGCCATCTGGGATGATTGGGCACAAGGACGGTTCGTGGCAGACATACCCATCCGCTACCGACCGGTCCAAGTCCCCGACACGTTCAACACCACACCTCCGTTCACCACTGGCGACCACACCCTTTTGGTCACTGATGCGACATTCCAGGGTACCGCAGCATCCCGCAGCAACCAAGTCGGGGAGATAACTGACATTTTACCCCAGTACTCCCTCCTCCTCCTCACATTCTGGCAACACAGCAACTCGGAATGGCTCCCAGATTACCGTTTGGCGTACTACGATGAGGTCCTGAACATCGACAAAATCCCGACTGACAGCCTCAAGACCACTCTTGCCCAAGTATCGGCCATTCGAGACGGCGTCATCAAATTAGACCCACCCTCCCTCACCGGACTTACTCTCGACCACGTTACCCGAACCACTTTGCAACAATACCCCTGGTTTCAAACATTAGTTACCCACGATTACGGCCTCCATTCTAGTCTCCAGGATCTAGCCGACCGCGTGGAGGGGTTCAACGATGCACTGGAACAAGCCGTCCGTCATCTCCTGCTGTCCACCACGATCCAATTTCCGATAGACCTCAACTCGAGCTCGTTGCTTAGTTTGTTGATCAACATACTCCAACTTGCCCAAAGTCCTTTCCCCGTGCGCACACCCGATCGCCTCCAGCCGTTGTGTGACCAAGTCGCCCACCACCTACGCCTCACCACCTTACCAGTGCAGGCAACCGCGGAGTGTGTGGACCTACTCTTGATCTTGGCATACATCATGACTATTGGCCCTTCGGCGACTTTCAAGGCGTTCGCCCACGATGATCCGCGACAATCGTCACGCAACCCAACCCTTGCCGACTTTTTTTACGCCCACGGAGGAAAATTCAAATCGCTCCCCGAACATCGTTGGGACTTCACCACGAACGCCGTCTCCGCCCCCTCCCACGAACCCTTGGACCCTCTCGCACTCCAATCCGCGTACCAGACCGCCATAGCACAACTTCAACTTCGACCGCATCCTCAACCCAAAGCCCCTCCCGTGGCCCATACTCTTTCGACCCCCAACGAAACCACCGAGCCGGACCCCGAACCCATCGATCCCTACCACAATATCCCCGAGATTGCCGCTCTCAAATCGGTCAATATCATCTCTACCGCCGAACTTTCATCCGTCCGTCAAGCATTAGCCGAGACACAGACCGCTCTCACCTCTTCCCGACAGT
>JANMZB010000295.1:0-1806 GCA_031382725.1 Sphingobacteriaceae bacterium
ACGATATACTCGAGTCGCTGAGCGGCTGGGTAAACTCAACCGATCGTAGCCGAAATAAAAAGCATGAAGTATTTGAGCCGTCATTTGACTGGAAGGAATGCAATGATGAACATCTGGTAGAGCAAAAGCTTAGCTACCTGCCCGTCCGCAGGCGGGTATTCATGAAAATGCCAGCAGGGGAGACGATAGGTTGGTTGAAAATCCAGCTGATTACGAACATAGCTCAGCACCGTTTTACATATTGGATGAGAAAGGCGCAATTAAAATTACAACATATCTGGATTTACAGGATATTGATTTAGCGATCTTAGCACCGCAGAGTCCCTGAAAAAGGAGACTCTGCGGGAAATAAAAGGATTATAATTTTTTATACAAAATGTTTTTGAACTGTACTTTAAACGGTGGGCCCGAGTGCATTTGAAACCCAAGTAAACCTTTGGCAACAAAATTTTTCTGATCTTCATCAATAGCTATGCTCATTAACTGGCCATTTATAAATTGCATCATAACAGGACCGCGCGCAATAATGTGATAAGTGTTCCAATCATCAGCTTTAACTGCGCCCTTAAGCGCGTTGCTCTCGCCAATATGGCCTATTATTTTGTATTCTAAACCGTTAGGGCCAGTAATGGCACGTGTTACTTCTCCGCGTTTAGATAATACCACATGTCCCTGGCGTCCTCTTTCTTCGTGTACATTGCCTGTGTAGCCGTTACTGTGTTCAAAATCAGCCTGGTAGCCTTTAAGTATCCATTTACCTAACTCGGGCATTTCAGTACTTCTGTACTGAAAACCGCTGTTAGTGCCATTCATTTTATAATCAAATTTAACTTCAAAGTCTTTTACTTTGCCAACGCGCCAAATCAAGAAATTATTTAATTTAACTACTTTTTCAGTAGTAGTTTCGCCAATAATTTCGCCGTTCTCTACACGCCAAAATGTTGGGTCTCCATCCCATCCCTTTAACGTCTTTCCATCAAAAATAGGCACAAATCCTACGCTATCATCTTTAACATAGTTTGGATAAATACCGCCACTGCCGCGTCTGGCAGCAGCGGGGCCTGCGGGTGGGTTTTGAGGCGACGGTTGACCCGGGTTTTGTGCCTGCACTGTATTTAGTGCAGCAAAAACAACCACGACAATAGCAGACGTTTTAATTAAATAACTGATGGCTTTCATTTTATTATAGTTGTTATCTAATGTAGCAATTTTCTTCAAACCTCAATAAATTGGTTTGACATTACTCCGTCAGGGGGTACAAATCATACTCATACTGGTCGTAGCGTCTCGCTACGACCATGAACTAATTAGACAGTCACGAGTTATCAATAAAAGTCTTAGCGAGACGCTACGATTAGAGGGGATTATGCTGGAATTGCAGGGCTGGTAGATTTGCGATTGCTTGATAGTGATACAATCGCTGTTCTCTCTTAATCCTCGTTTCAAATGAGGACGATAGAGGGTTTAAATAACTGAACCGTTACCTCCTCCTCGATTAGGCAATCCGCCTAATACTTTTTATAGTCGTCCCTCCGTGTTCTTGCCTGCCTTCCGGTTTACATTTATTTTAAAAAAAATTAATACCTTTTGTCCAATTGATACTTCACCAATCGTCATAGAGATAAAAATATATCACATGAAAGAGTTTATTTTAATTTTCAGAGACAGTGCTAATTCAGGTTATCAGCCTTCACCTGCTGAAATGCAGGAAATTATGACCCAGTGGATGGATTGGATGGGAAGTATAGCCGCCCAGGGAAAACTAGCCAACCCAGGAAACCGCCTGAGCTCGCAAGGAGCTAAAAC